>CALVPL010000078.1 GCA_944351315.1 uncultured Bacilli bacterium
AGGAACAACAGTGTATGCTGGAAGACCAACAGAATGGATAGGGAAAATAGGATTAATGTATCCAAGTGATTATGGATATGCGACAAGTGGAGGAAGTACTACAAATAGAGAAACATGCTTAAATACAAAATTATACTTTTGGAATGGTTCAAGTGTAAGTGATTGTACAGATAATGACTGGTTATATGACAGTTCAAATGATCAATGGACCATAACTCCCAATTTCAGTTATTCGAACTACGTGTTCGATCTATACAGTAATGGGGACGTGGGCTACAATAATGCGCACCACAGTTACGCTGTTTCCCCCGCCTTATATCTAAGCTCTAACGTTAAAATAAGTGGAGGAGAAGGGACAGAAAGTTCACCATATCAATTAAGTCTATAGGATAGCTAAAAGGGGGCCCAGCCGCGGAGTATATGCGGCAGGGGAACGACTTCAGTTATCCACATTAAAAGGTAATATCTTTGATTTTGGCCTTGTATAATATGGTGTGTAAATTATAGGCTCAACACTTTCTAGTGGGGTGGTTTTGAAATAGGTCTCTGCGTTTTAATTGGTTGCAGAAAAATAATAAAACTCCGCGGAATGTTGTAGTAATATAAAATCCTAACAAAATTGTAAGATTGTGATAGAATAAAAGAAGGCAAAAAGCTTTCTTTTTTTATATACTGTTTACTGAAAGGAAGAGATTTTTATGGAAACAATTTTAAAAATTGAAGATATTGAAAAATATTATGGAAACAAATCTAGCTTAACAAAAGCAATAGATCATATTTCTTTTGAAGTAAATAAAGGAGAATTTATTTCCATTATGGGTGCCAGTGGTAGTGGTAAAACAACACTTTTAAATTGTATTTCAACTATAGATAGAGTTACTAGTGGTCATATTTATTTAGAAGGAAAAGATATTACGAAATTAAAAGGAAATGAATTAAATAAATTTCGAAGAGAAGAATTGGGATTCATTTTTCAAGATTTTAATTTACTAGATACTTTAACAGCTTATGAAAATATTGCTTTAGCTTTATCGATTCAAAATGTAAATGCTAAAGAAATTGACAAAAGAATTAAAGAGATTGCTGAAAAATTAAATATTCTAGATGTCTTAAAAAAATATCCATATCAAATGAGTGGAGGTCAAAAACAACGTGTTGCCTCTGCAAGAGCGATCATCACCAATCCTAAACTTATTTTAGCCGATGAACCAACAGGTGCTCTAGATTCTAAATCCTCTAAAATGCTATTAGAAAGTTTTGAATCTTTAAATAAAGAACTGAAAGCCACCATTTTAATGGTTACTCATGATGCTTTTACCTCGTCTTATTCAAGTCGTGTAATCTTTATTAAAGATGGTAAAATATTTCATGAACTTATAAGAGGGAATGATACTAGAAAAGAATTTTTTGATAAAATTATTGATGTCGTAACCTTATTAGGAGGAGACCTAAATGATGCTTTGTAAATTGTCTTTAGGAAATCTCAAAAAAAGTTTTAAAGATTATGCGGTTTACTTTTTTACTCTCATTTTAGGAGTCGCGGTTTTCTATATTTTTAATGCAATCGATAGTCAAACAATTATGCTTGAAGTAACTTCTTCAACAAGAGAGATTATTCAGCTTATGACTAGTATGCTTTCGGGAGTCAGTGTTTTTGTCTCCTTTGTCTTAGGCTTCTTAATTATTTATGCCAGTCGTTTTTTAATGAAAAGACGACATCGGGAATTTGGTATTTATATGACATTAGGAATGAGTAAAGGAAAGATTTCAAAAATTTTACTCTTTGAAACCTTTTTGATTGGCTGTATTTCATTACTCGTTGGCTTGGGTTTAGGAATAATGTTATCTCAAGTAATGAGTATCTTTGTCGCGAATATGTTTGAAGCAAACTTAACCAAATTTACATTTGTAATTTCTGTCCCGGCTATTTTAAAAACAATTGGATATTTTGGAATTATGTATATAATTGTCATGATATTTAATACCATAAGTGTTTCAAGATGTAAATTAATCGATTTGATTTATTCAAATAAAAAAACCGAAAAAATTTGTTTAAAAAATCCGGCTCTTTGTGTAATTATTTTTATCGTTTCTTCATGTGTTTTAGGCTATGCTTATTATATGGTAACCGCGACATATGGAACTTTAGAAACTTTATTTATTCCAATTGCTTTAGGCTGCATAACAACATTCTTTATCTTCTGGTCGCTTTCTGGTTTATTATTACGAATCATGATGTCCCTAAAAAAAATTTACTATAAAGGAATAAACAGTTTTACCTTTAGACAAATTAGTAGCAAGATCAATACAACCGTTATGTCGATGAGTGTTATTTGCATTATGCTTTTTTTAACTATCTGTGTACTTTCAAGTGCCTTATCTCTTAAAAATAGTTTAAATGCGAATATTAATGAGCTTGCACCTGTCGATATTCAGTTGATGAAATCCTTGGATATGGATGAAACAGCACTGGAAGATGGCTATTCTAAAGCACAAATAGAAGATTCAAAAATTTCTATAGATGAAACTTTAAAAAAATTAAATTTTGATAGTTATCGTTATTTTAAAGATGTAGTAGATATAACATTCTATGCAACCAATGAGATAACTGTAAAAGATTCATTAGGAGCTTATTACGAAAAATCAAAAACTATTTATCCAACAATTGACTATACTACAGCCGAATCGATTATTTCTTTAACCGATTATAATAAGATCGCTAAATTATTTAATAAGGAAGAAATTTCTTTAAACGAAAATGAATATGCAGTAGTTGCTGATTTTGATTCTTGGGTAAGTATTCGAAATGAAAGTTTAAAATTAAAATCTCCGATAACTATAAATGGAAAAGAATATGTTCCAAAATATGAAGAATGTATAGATGGTTTTGTCTATATCTCTTCTAATCATATCAATGCTGGCCTTATTGTTATTCCAGATTCCGGAGTCCAAAATTTACCACGTGAACAAGAAATTTTAACAGCAAACTACAATGTTTCCAATGAAGAAGCAAAAAATGAAGTAGAAGAAAAAATACTTGCTTTAAATGAAGAAGAATATGTTCAAAATACAACACTTTCTGGATCTACAAAAATCTCAATTAAAGAAGCAAGTACAGGTCTCGGGGCAATGGTAACATTTATTGGAATTTATTTAGGAATTATCTTTTTGATTTCTAGTGCAGCATTACTTGCTTTAAAAGAATTATCCGAAAGTGCCGACAACAAAAATCGTTATCGAATGTTAAGAAAAATAGGAGTAGATGAAAAATCCATTCATAAATCTTTATTTTGGCAAATCGCAATCTTTTTTGCCGCACCATTGCTTTTAGCTGTAATTCATTCGATATTTGGAATTCAATTTTGTAATATGATTTTAAGTTCTATGGGAACCGATCAATTATTAGGTTCAATTCTAATGACTGCTGGAGTTTTAATCTTTATCTATGGAGGGTATTTCTTAATTACTTATTATTCTAGTAAATGGATCATCGAAGAGAAATAATTTGGAAAATCTACCCATGTCCAACACCAAGTCAACTTGCTTGATGAGACCGGGGTATTGTGATAAAATTACTATGGAGAACCATAGTGATTTTTTTATGATTTAATCTATAGGTGGGATAGTTATGAGAAAGAAAATCTTGATTTTAATAGCATTTTTAATTGTCCTAACAAGCTTAGTTGGTATAAGCTATGCCAGTTGGTTATATAAAGAAAGTCAAAATGATTTTAATACTTTAGGAAGTAAGTGTTTTGAAATAACTATGACTAAGGAAACAGAAGCAATTACTTTTTCTAAAGTTTAATTAGCACTCTATATTGACAAGTGCTAATTTTTGCTTTATAATACATACAGATTAAGGAGGGATGATTATGTATCCAGAAAACAATGAAGAATTAAAAAATGTTTTAGAAAAATATGGACGTGATATTACTAAAAATGTCCGCGATAATAAAGTGGATCCTGTAATTGGTCGTGATGAAGAAGTTAGAAACGTCATTCGTATTTTATCGCGTAAAAGCAAAAATAATCCAGTTTTAATTGGAGAACCAGGTGTTGGTAAAACGGCGATTGTCGAAGGACTTGCTCAACGTATCGTTCGTGGCGATGTTCCAAATTCTTTAAAAAATCACACCATTTGGGAATTAGATTTAGGAGCCTTAGTTGCTGGAGCCAAATATCGTGGGGAATTTGAAGAAAGATTAAAAGCAGTTTTAAAAGAAATTAAAGAATCCGATGGCGAAATTATCATGTTTATCGATGAAATCCATATGATCGTTGGAAGTGGAGCCGAAGGAGCAATGGATGTATCTAATATGTTAAAACCAATGCTTGCTCGAGGCGAGATTCATGTGATTGGTGCAACTACTTTAAATGAATATCGAAAATACATTGAAAAAGATGGAGCACTAGAACGTCGTTTTCAAAAAGTTTTAGTAAGTGAACCAACAGTTGAAGATACAATTACAATATTAAGAGGCTTAAAAGAACGTTTTGAAATATTTCATGGGGTTACAATTAAAGATAATGCCCTCATCGCCGCGGCGACTTTATCCGATCGTTATATTACCGATCGTTATTTACCAGATAAAGCCATTGACTTAGTAGATGAAGCTTGTGCTACGATAAAAATGCAATTAGATTCTGTTCCAGCTTCATTAGATGCACTGACTCGAAAAATCATGAGTTTGGAAATTGAACGTCAAGCTCTAAAAAAAGAAAAAGATGAATTATCTATTCAACGATTAGAAAAAATTGCTAAAGAATTAGGTGAACTAAAAGAAAAAGAAGCTGTTTTACGAGAAAAATGGGAAAGTGAGAAAAAAGTAAAAGATAGCATTAATAAAAAGAAAGAAGAACTAGAAAAAGCTCGTTTTGATCTTTCTCAAGCAGAAAATAATTACGATTTAGAAACCAGTGCCAAACTTCGTCATGGAACAATTCCACGTTTAGAAAAAGAATTACAAGAATTAAAAAGCAGTGAAAAAAATAGCATCTTATCAGATGTGGTAGATGATGAAGGAATTGCTGAGATTATTTCTAGATGGACCCATATTCCCGTAGCAAAATTAGTAAGTAGCGAAAAAGATAAATTGCTTCATTTGTTTGACCGTTTAAAAGAACGGGTGATTGGCCAAGATGAAGCACTTCACCTAGTAAGTGAAGCAATTATAAGAGCTAGAAGTGGTATTAAAGATCCAAATAGACCAATTGGTTCCTTTATCTTTCTAGGGCCTACTGGTGTCGGTAAAACAGAAGTAGCAAGAAGCCTAGCTTATGAATTATTTGATGATGAAAGACACATGATTCGTATTGACTGTTCAGAATATATGGAAGCTTTTAATGTTTCTAGACTAATTGGAGCTCCTCCAGGATATGTTGGCTACGATGAGGGTGGGGTTTTAACTGAAGCTGTTCGTCGTAATCCATATAGTATTGTTTTATTTGATGAAATAGAAAAAGCTCATAAAGATGTCTTTAATATTTTACTGCAAATTTTAGACGATGGAAGATTAACCGATAGCCAAGGAAGAACCGTTGACTTTAAAAACACAATCATTATAATGACAAGCAATTTAGGAAGTGAATATATTCTAGAAGATGAAGCCAATGCCAAAGAAAAAGTTTTAAATGAATTAAAATTATCTTTTCGCCCAGAATTCATTAACCGAATTGATGAAATTATCGTATTCCATAGCTTAAAAAAAGAAGATGTGGGAGCAATACTAGATAAAATTATAAAAGAAATGCAAAAGAGATTAAAAGACAATCAAATTTTTGTGGAACTTTC
The DNA here is from genome assembly GCA_944351315.1 of uncultured Bacilli bacterium. Classification (GTDB taxonomy): domain Bacteria; phylum Bacillota_I; class Bacilli_A; order RF39; family UBA660; genus Ventrenecus. Next base: position 5,795 of record CALVPL010000078.1, read on the forward strand.
AAAAGAAGCAAGAGAAAAAATTATTGAAGAAAGTTTTGATCCTAAATTTGGTGCTCGACCAATAAAACGTTATGTAACAAAAAATATTGAAACCTTAGTCGCTCATGAAATTATTGGCTCAGATTTAAAACTAGGCACTACTTTAAAAATCGATGTAGAAAATGATCAATTTATCATTCAAAAAAACAAATAGGAAGTATTTCAAAAAAATGCTTCTTCTTTTTTTTTATCATATTTAGAAATTTCTTCATAAAAAGTCGAGTAACACATAAGATATTCTATGAAATATATCTGCTATTCTACTTTTTTTTGTTTGCTTTTCTGTTTAATTTTAAGTGTTCTCTTCGTTAAAAATGGAATTGCTATGGAACAACAAGAGTATAAATTAGAAAATCAAACGTATCATTTGCATCAAATAAATA
>CALVPL010000079.1 GCA_944351315.1 uncultured Bacilli bacterium
AAAAGTAAAAACTAAGAACACATTACAATATGCTATTATTAAAGATATAACTAAAAATGGAAAAAGAACAACTTGTATATACGAAAATCTAGGTACTTTAGATAAAATAAAACTAAGATGTGGTAACGAAGACCCCATTCAATGGTTAAACAAATATATAAGCGACTTAAATGAAAAAAATAAAAACAACTCTTTAACTGTTATCATAAAAAAAGATCCAAATAGAATTATTGAAAAAAACGTTCAAGTTTCTTTCAACGTAGGTTATCTCTTCTTACAAGATATTTACTATAAATTAGGCTTGAATAAAATCTGTAATGATATTACAGATAAATATCAATTCAAATTTGATTTGAATGACATTTTATCTAAATTGATTTTTTCAAGAATCTTATTTCCAGCCTCTAAATTAAAAACTTTAGAATTATCAAAAAAGTTTGTAGAACAACCAAATTTTGATTATCAGCATATAGAAAGAGCCTTACCTATTCTTTGCAAAGAAAATGATTTTATTCAATCCGAATTATATAAGAATAGTAAAAAATATGCTCCTAGAAATAACCGCATTCTTTATTATGATTGTACAAACTTTTTCTTTGAAATAGAAATAGAAGATGATTTTAGAAAATATGGAAAAAGCAAAGAAAACAGACCTAATCCAATTGTACAAATGGGATTATTCATGGATGGAGATGCTATTCCTCTTTCTTGTGTAATTACTCCTGGAAATCAAAATGAACAAACTACTTTACAACCTTTAGAAGAAAAAATTATAAAAGATTTTGAATTATCCGAAATTGTAGTTTGTACAGATGCTGGATTAGCAAGTGAAGCCAATAGAAAATTCAATAATACAAACTCTAGAAAGTTTATTACAACTCAATCTATAAAGAAATTAAAAGATTTTCTTAAGAAAGAAGCATTAGATTTAACACAAGGATGGCACTTATCAGGTAGTGATAAAACTTATAATATTGAAAAATTAAGAACAGACGAAAAATTAAAAGAATTTTATAAAGATAAAACATTTTATAAAGAACGTTGGATAAAAGAAAATGGATTAGAACAAAGGTTAATTGTTACCTATTCTGTAAAGTATCAAGAATATCAAAAACATATTAGAGATAATCAAATAAAAAGAGCCAAAAAGCTGATAGAGAATAATCCTAAAAAACTAGGAAAAGCAAGACAGAATGATCCTAAAAGATTTATTGAAATAGTAAATACAACTAAAAATGGAGAAGCGGCTGAAGAGGTTTATTATTCTATCAATCAGACGGTTATAGATGAAGAAGCCAAGTTTGATGGGTTATATGCTGTCTGTACCAATCTAGAAGATTCAGTAGAAGATATTATTAAAGTAAATCACAGAAGATGGGAAATTGAAGAATCTTTTCGAATTATGAAAAGTGAATTTAATGCTCGCCCTATATTTCATTCAAATGAAGAAGCAATTAAAGCACATTTTCTTATTTGTTTTTTAGCTTTAACCGTATATAGATATTTAGAAAAAAGATTAGGCGAAAAATATACAGTAGGAGAAATCATTGATACTTTAAAAGATATGAACTTAAAGTTAGAACAACAAGATACTTATTCACCTAATTATGTAAGAACTGATTTAACCGATGATTTACATGAACAATTTGGCTTTAGAACTGACTATGAAGTACTAATAGAAAAAAATTTAAAAAAAATTTGTAAACAAACAAAAAAATAGAAAATGTACGCAGTTTTTAAAACTTTAAAAAAACTCTCAAAGCCTTATAAACAAAGGAATTGGGAGTTTTTTCTTTTCTAAAAGTGTTTAAGATGAGATTATAGTATATTTTGCCGAAAAATGCAATTACAATTTTGTCATTATTAAATAAGTCGTAGATAAAATAGAAAGAATTTGATAGAAAAGGATTTTATCTATAATCTTTAAATCTGAAAATTCGAATGTGATTTTTTACCTCTCCTTTTTATACAATAAACTTATTTTTTATCCTTCTTTGTAATCTTATTATTTATTTCTTTCAAAGATTTTAAATATTCCTCTTCAACTAGGCTTATAGTTTTAACTTGATATTTTTTATATTCCGATTTTGCTTTCTTTATCGCTTGATCATGAATAATATTACCTGCACCAATTAACACTTTTCCACCTGCTGAAGAAAGTATCATATCTAAATTATAAAAAGGAATTTCTCTAGTAACAGTTCTATTTCCTTCTTTTCGAACTTGTCGGAAATTTTGACAGGTTGATCCCTTATCTAATTCTTCTTCTGCATATATGTTATTAATATGTTCTATGATATTTGTTCTTGAAGTTCCAAATAATTCTGCCATTTGCTGTTGTGATAACCATACTGTTTCCTTTTCGACTCTAACTTCTATTTTTGTCAATCCGTCATCTGTTTGATATATTATAATATCCCCATTTACATTATCTGTCATAAAAGCTTCCTTAATGCAGCGAACGTTTGTATTGCAACATATAAGTGCTCATTATTCAATCCTTTTTACATATTCAAAAATACATTGTTAAAGCTTTAATTTGTTTTAAAATTTTCAAATTTTATCTATTTTTTCTTTATTATTTATTTTACTAGGTTCATAAAGCCTTTTAGTCGTTTAAAAGGAACTGTTCAGAATTGAAAAGTAAGTAGATTGAACTCATTAAAGTGGGAATATTTACCAAAAAAATGCTTAAAATTGCCATAATAAATGCTTTTTTTCTTAAATCAGATGCTTTATAGAGATTTCTTGCATTGTTTAATAAATAAAGATAAGCTAAAAGGTAAAGGATTTCTATCATACTGTCTTTTAAATTACCAAAAGAAAATGCTAAAGATTTTGTAAAAACATGAATTTCTTGAATTAATGAAGGTAAAAGAAACAATAATAGGCCAATATAGATAAAAGTTATACTGTTTTTTTCTTCCATAATTTCTTCTTTTTTTAGAAAAAGACCACTTATATTTAATCCTATAAATAAACATATAAGTACTAAAGTATCTACTCCATAAAAGAGAGTTCTTGTCGCGATTTTTCCATCCATAAAGAATAGAAGAATGCTCGCGATTGTTTTTGTAAAAAGATAGATTGAAGAAATCCACCACAATCCATGATATATAGAATTTTTTACAATTTTTTGTCTTACACAAAAAAGATTTTTAATCGGATTACTAAGCATGATCAGAATTAAGAAAAGAACAGGTAAATTCATTTCTTTTCTTTCAAAACAAAATGTTTGCAAACCAAAAATTGCAATTAATAAAATAAGTAAAAAAAGAGTTGTTAAACCATAATATAATTTCATTTTTTTCATACTCTACTACCTTAATAGTAGCATAGCACACTTTTTCTTTTTTTGCATTTATTTATTCTTTATTTGTTAAACTTATTAAAAAAAAGCCAATAATAAATAAAAGAAAAATGGAAAAAATATTCGTTGAATCAATTAAATCAATAATTTTTAAAAGTAAAAAGAAGATAGAAGAAAAAAGAAAAGCTAAAATGATATTCCAAGTTAAAGTACTATGTTTTTGAAAACAATAATTGACTATTTTAATCATTAAAAGAACACCAATAAGTAAACCAATTCCAAAAAGAAGACAATAACCTATTTGACTAAATGGATTTGCAAATAAATTTAAAATAAATGTGTAACTTCCTAGCATCATATACGTTGCTGTACCACTTATTCCTGGCATCACCATTGTTAAAGCATCGACAAAGCCTAAAAACAGAATATAAAGAAAACTACTTAAATTGTTTGTTGGTACAAATTCAGGAAATTCTAATTTTGTATAAAAGAAATACATTCCTAGAAATATAAGTAAAATGAAAAGCCAATCTTTATAAGTTCTTTTACCGTTTTGTAAAATATTGGGAACTGTACCAACGATTAGTCCGATAAAGAAAACTACAGTATATATATAATAGGTTTCAAAAAAATATAATAATACTTTACTTCCAAATAAAACCGCTAATAAAATTCCTAATCCAATAGGAATTAAGAATTGAAGATTTTCTTTAAAATTAGAAAATAAATGTTCTATTCTCTGTAAAATTTCTTCATAAATTCCTAAACTAATTGCTAATAAAGAACCAGAAACTCCTGGTATTACTTTACCTATACCAATGATAAGGCCTTTAAAAAAAAGAATAAGCTTTTGCACTAGAATCACCTAATAAAGCTTATTCTGAAAACAAAAAAATTATTTTATATAGATTCTTCCAAAACTCCTATTTTTTCCAAAACACTTTTATCTGTCCTATAATTTAACTCGTATGATTTTTTTATAAACTCAAGGTAAATGGATTACTTTCCGAACCATCACCACCAGTAAACTTTATGTTTTCATCTAAGTATAGAACAGGAGAAGCAGTAGTTCCATAATCTCCAGAAACCGCCATACCAGAAGTTGTAATAATAAATACTGATGATGAAGGTGCATAATTATAGTATGGTGTTAAAGTCCATTGATAATAAGTATTACTATATAGCCAATTATTGGTATAACAATCACTTACACTACTCCAA
>CALVPL010000080.1 GCA_944351315.1 uncultured Bacilli bacterium
TCATTTAATATTTTTTTCTTTAAAGTTTCATAATCGCTACCTTGCCAATATTCTTGTAATGATATAGTCGTTTTAATAAGGTCAGAAGTTATTCTATCTATTGATTTAGCACTTTCCTTAATTTGTAAGCTTGCATTATTTAACTTACTTTTACAAACATAGATTTCCAAGAAAATCATCTACCTTTAAAAACCTCTCTAATATGATAGAGAGGTTATTATCTACTATCCTATATAAAGGATAGCATTAAATCAAATCAAAATCAACTTTTTTCCATTATCAATTTGTGCTTCTTTAATTGAAAGTTCTGTATTATAAAAGATGTTTTGATCAATATCGTATAAGAGTCTATTATAAGTTAATGGAAAAACACCATTTGTAAGCTCGTTTAAAGATTTAACTAACATACAAATAATATCTGCAATTTTTTTGTTTACTGGCAAAAAAACCTCATATTCTTCATTTAACCTTATCACTTTTATTGTAACTAAAACCTTATTCATTTTCTTCTCCTTCTAATAATTTTATTTGAACAGGTATACCATTTCTAATGACATATCCAAATTTATTAGATATTTCTTCATAGCAAAATTTTGGAGTTCTAGATAATTTAATTACATATTGATCCGCAATGCCATATCCTACCCAAATACCTTGATTGTTTAAAACATTTTGCTTATACCAAGGATCAAAATCGTGTTTTTTTAGTACATCTGCAGCGTCAACCAGAATAATAGAGATTTTATTTAACATATTTCCCTGTTCGATTATTTTTTCAAAAGTTGTTAAATTGTCTTTAATTTGTTTCAAAAATGAATCAACACCAATAATTAATAAAGTTAGATGTTTATATTTTTGAGCTCGATTTTCATCTTTATATTTTTCATAATCCTCTTTTAATTTTAAAAGATAATCATTTGCATTTTCTAGAGCTTTATTAAAGTTTTTTTGATAAAAGTAATTTGTTTTAGCTTCTTTTTCGTTTAAAACTTTTTCGCTGTCTAAAACAAACAAAAATTGATTTTCAACAGTTACAAATGATTCTATAAACCCTTTTATAAAAGGCAAGATTTTTTCAAATTCTAAACCTGTTATAATGTGAAGCGGTTTATTTTCATAGTTATATGTTGCAACTTCTAAAGATTCTTTTTCAATACCAACAATTGTTTTTTTCAATGAGGATGGCATACCTATATCTTTAAAATAGACATGATCTGGTAAAACTGGTACTTTTAAGGCTTTATGTTTTTCTTTATTTTTTAGATTATCTACAAAATCATTTAATAAAGTGCTTAGGTTATCTTTTTCTAAAGCATATGCAGTTTGAAATTCGTAAATATTTCCATTTTGGCGAATTAAACCACGCCCAAATTTTTTTGATGGCATCATTTTTTGAACATTTCCTAAAATCGTATTATAATCATCCGAGTTATTCATTTGCAATGTTAATAATTGTTTGAAATTTTGTTGTAATTTTAAACGAACACTATTAGAACCAACTACAGATAGAACAAAATAAATTCCAAACTTTGAAGCTTCTCTTGTAATAGATGCCAGTTCTTCATCGTAATCTGGATATAATTCCTTAAAGTTATCATAATTATTAATTATTATAATTATATTTGGAAGTTTTTCTTCACTTTTCATAATGAAAGAATTATAATTTCCCCCATACTCAATGAATTTCTTTTTTCGTTCATCAAGCATTTGATTTATCATCTTAAATAAATTAATAATCTTATCTTTTTGATCTGCTAAAATCACATCGCCAACATGAGGTGCTTTAGAAAAAATGTTTAAAGTTTCAGCTCCGAAGTCTAAAATATAGAAATTGACTTCTAATGAGCTATGTTGATTCATTGTACTATACAAAAAAGTAGTCAAAAAGTTTTCTTTTCCTGTGCCAGTTGATCCATAAACCAAAACATTTCCTTCTGTAGATATCGGTAATGTAAGCAAGCCTTGTGATTGAGTCTTTGGAGAATCATACTCTCCGATGATTTCATTAATAATATAAGGCTTAGATTCGTATTGATATTTTTTTGCTAAATCATCTACATAAATGACTTCTGGAATACTTGGAAGCCATAGAGTTTTAGGTTTCAATTGCAATTTGTTTGCTAAATCTGAAAGATATTTTAAGATGGAAGGTAACTCTTCACCTTTGTATTGTAATCTTTTAGAAATATCATTTTGTTCTATTGATTTAAAAATTTTTCCTGTGTTGTTAATATAATCTAAAGATGAATTTTCTTTAACTTTACGTTCGTCCATTTCATAGTAAGGAGCCCCACACCATGCGGATTGACCTAATGCAAAAAATTCATTATACCCAACTTGTAAATAGAATCGACCAACATTTGTTAAAGCTGCTGCATCTGGAACTTTAATCATATCCATAGAATCACTTCGATCTTGAACTTTTAAACAAACTCTAAACTTAGAGTTACTCCAGATTTGAGCATCAACTACTCCACTTGGTTTTTGAGTTGCTAATATAAGGTGAACCCCTAAAGATCTTCCGATACGTGCTGTTGAAATTAATTGAGCCATAAATTCTGGTTGTTGACTTTTCAATTCAGCAAATTCATCACTGATAATAAAAAGATGAGGAATAGGTTCTTTTACAACTCCTTCTTGATACAATTTTTGATATTTATAAATGTTTATTGTACTTTCATTCGTTTTTTGTCTTGCTTCATTAAAAAGTCTTTGACGTCTTTTTAATTCACTTTCAATAGATGCAAGACTTCTTTTAATTTCCACTGTGTCTAAATTTGTAATTGTACCAACTAAATGAGGAAGTTTAATATTTGTTTCTGAATTATAAAAAGCTCCTGCTAAACCTCCTCCTTTATAATCAATTAAAACAAAAGAAACCATATCTGGATGATAATTGACTGCCATTGATAAAATGTAAGTTATAATAAATTCACTTTTTCCTGAACCAGTCATTCCAGCTACTAATCCATGAGGCCCATGAGTTTTTTCATGTAAATCAAGCATAAATAAGTTGCCATTACTATCCATACCAACAGGAGCCGCTAAAGTATCATAGGAATGATTTGAATTCCAACGATTAAGAGCATTTAATTGTTCAACCTTACCTACGTTATACATTTCTAAAAAACTAATTGCATCGGGAAGATGCTCTTTTATAGATGAGATTGGAATTGGAATGTTACTAACCATTCGATAACAATCTGTTAATGGCTTATTTAAAAATTCTGCTTGAAAAATTAATTGTTTATCTGAGGATAACTCATTTTCAATCATTCCAGATTGATTAGTATCTACTGTAATAAAGGAATTACATTCATTAGGGAGTCCCATTAGGCGATTCGAAATAATTAAAAAACTAAAACCAAAATTTCTTTTACTTTTCATTACTGTTTTAACAAAACTTGAATCCCGTATTGATTCAAAATCATCTGTAATTACGACATAGTATGGTAAAAAAGAATGATAATCATTTTCAGATTCTTTTGAATAGTCTTCATCGTTATAACGTCTTTTTTTGTATTCTTCAAGCAAATTGTTAAGAATTGCAAATTTTTCTTCTTTTGTTTCTCCATAATATCTTATTGTTCGGTTATTGTTCCATAAATAAGGAATTTCTTTTATCTCTTTCCATTTTGAAGAGGTTGCAATAGAAGTCAAGAAAACGAATTTAACGTCTTCATAACTATGAAATGTGATAAATTGGAGTAATATTGAATTCAAAAAAGCTGGGATTAAGTGTGCGTTTCCTAAAATAGCACAAATGTTTTTTTCTACAAAAGAAACATTAATAGGAACATTTTTTAAATTAAGCGGTTCTTGAGCCATCTTAAATAATTCTTGTTTTAAATTATCATTTTCTAAAGAAAAATGTTCTTCTGGAAAATTCACTTTTATTTTGGCAGGAATTTCACCAATGCCTATATGAACAGCTAGAAAATCATCATGTTCAATTTTTCTTTCCCATAAATTTCTTCTTCGATGTAAGATAATATCTTCACATTCTTCCAATGAGACACTATTATCATTTAATTGAATTTGTTGTTCTTCTATAACTTTATGTATTTCTTTTTTCTTTGAAACTAAATAATCTATATATTTTTCTTGACGCATTTTTTCTTGTTCTAGTGTTTTTTTCTTTTGGTAACGTCTTGATAGTATTGGTATTAAAAGCATACCTATAAGCATGCTTATCCCAATGACTAAAGATGGCAAGACACTCATAAATTCTCTTTCGCCACTTATAAGGCCACTTACTGATACAAAAAGTGTAACCATGGAACTCATTCCCATTGTGAGCATACCACCCATTTGAAGCAAAACTGGTAATTGCTCTTTTACTGGAGAAGAAGGAGGCGGATCAATTTTTATTTCTACCTCTTCAATCACATTTCTAAATCTGGGTGAACGATAAAAATAATCTTTTTTTTCATAAATACTTTTGTCATCTAAAGTTTCTGTAGTTTCTTCTACCACAGGAATCTTATTTAAAGCAATTTTAGGATTCTTAATATTAACCATGTTTCTAGGATTGTTAAAAATTAGATAATCTGATAAGGCATATAAAGTTATTCCGTTTAAAAAAACACTGTCAGAAGGATCTAAAAGTTTTCCAGTTGCATTTTTTTGATTAATATACATCCGAAAATTTGCTTTATCACATTGTATTAGCCAACGATTTTCTTTTTTATTTAATGTTACGGTTGCATCACCTAGGCATTCCGCTTCTATATCTCCCATATTTTTCCCGAAAGATATAGTATTTAAACCTTTAACAGAATATAAATTTAAAGAGTCATCATATAATGGAATAGTATAAAACAAGGAATCTTTCGTCTTATAATATTGGTAAGGAAATAAAATAATTTGGTTATGGTTTTCTTCATATACCCAATGATTGTTATAAGCATAAACATTTAAAAATTTTTTTTCATTTCCTTCTTCATCTTTATAAGTTACCCAGTAATTGCCATCAATTATTTTTGGAAGATTGTAAATTTGAAAAGTTTTAGTATCATCAAAAAACATAACTATCTTCATTTACCCACTTCCATTCTTCTAATTCTACAACTATTATATCATGACTTTACCGTTTAAAGAAGAAAAAAGAATTTAGTTGTTATATTTATGTATAACTATAAATAAAAAAAAGCAATTTTTTTACTTATCCAAAAAATTGCTTTTTATTTTTAACTTATTTACCGTATATAAATCAACCTTGATCGGCAATTTGAGCAGCTTCTGCTGCAGCAGAAATATTATTAATACAAATATTCAAAGCCTCAAATATTTGATTCATATTTGTATTTAAAATGTTTGTTAATGTTTCTTTAGCACTTTCCGCAGCATTACCATCCCATATACTAGCTCCACTATTTAATTTGGCTAATTCTGAGTCCAATTTAGATTTTGCTCCTTCTAAGTTACTTTTAATGGAAGTTAATGCGGATCCTATTTCGCTTATAACTCCATAGTCATAAGTTACTATCTCCTTATTGATATTTACTTCGCTCATTTCGGTAATTTGTGAGAAATTTAATTGTCCAAAATTTGAACTAACTGTTGTATCAGCTCCTAAATTAGAAATTTCTAAGTCAGCAATACTTTTTGCCACATCTGTCATAGCTTGTGAAAAAGATGTACCAAATTCATTTGCAAAGCGAATTAAAGCATTATGAGTATCCATAAAGTTTTGAAAGTTTTGAGCTGCAGCTGCACCTGTCCAAACATTTGGTTGAACAAGTTTTTCAATTTGTTCATTAAATTTTGTTGAACATCCTTTAACGCTTTCTGGTCCTCCATTTAAACATTCAATAACATT
>CALVPL010000081.1 GCA_944351315.1 uncultured Bacilli bacterium
GAAGAGATGAAGTCGTAAAATATGTCAAAGAAAAGTATGGCAAAGATAAAGTCGCTAACATCATGACTTTTGGAACCTTAAAAAGTAAATTGGTGTTACGAAGTGTTGGTAAAGCTTTAGAAATTCATCCGAGTATTTTAGAACCTTTTTTAAATAAAATTGATCCTAAATTAAATTTAAAAGAAAATTTAGAAAACAAAGAAATTAAATACTATATAGAAACGCAAGCAAAAATTAAACAAATGGTTCAAATTTCTTTAAAATTAGAAGGACTAAAAAAACATATTTCCACTCATGCAGCAGGAGTAGTAATTTCAAGTGTTTGCTTGGATGATGTCATTCCAATTCATTATAATGGTGAGGAACTTTTAACCGGAGTAACTATGAATTATCTAGAAGAACTAGGTCTTTTAAAAATGGACTTTTTAGCTTTAAGAAATTTAACGATTATTGCTAATATTTTAAAATTAATTGAAAAAAATACCGGTACAAAAGTCAATTTAAACACGATTCCTTTAAATGATTCTAAAGTATTAAATTTGTTTTCAAATGCTAAAACAGTTGGAGTATTTCAATTTGAAAGTGAAGGAATGAAGAATTTCTTACGCAAGTTAAAACCTACTTCTTTTTTAGATATCGTGAGTGCCATTGCTTTATTTAGACCTGGACCTATGGAAAATATCGATTCTTTTATAAGACGTAAAGAAAAAAAAGAAGCCATTACATATCTTCATCCTGATTTAGAGCCTATTTTAAAAGAGACTTATGGAATTATTGTTTATCAAGAACAAATTATGCAAATTTTAGTAAAAATCGGAGGATTTTCATTTGCTGAAGCCGATACGATTCGCAGAGCTATGAGTAAGAAAAAAAGAGAAGTGATTGAAAGTAGCGAAAAATCGTTTTTAACTCGGGCAACCGAGCGAGGGTATGAACTTAAAATTGCTAAAGAGATTTACGATTTAATTTTAAAATTTGCCAACTATGGTTTTAATAAATCTCATTCGGTTTCTTATGCTTTAATAGGATATCAAATGGCCTATTTAAGAACGTATTATCCTGTTTATTTTCTAGCCAATCTTTTAAATATGAATGTCGATAGTGTAGCAAAAACAAAAGAATATATGGTGCTAGCGAAACAAGAAGGAATAACCTTTTTACCACCATCTATAAATGAAAGCAATTTTTCTTATACGATTTTAGGAGGTTCACTGCAAATGCCTTTATCCATTATCAAAAACTTAGGAATGGAATCGGTAAAAAGTATTTTAGAAGAAAGAAAAACTCATGGGAAGTTTCAAGATTTTTTAGATTTTGTGGTTCGAACTTATGGAAAAAGTGTAAATAGAAAAACCATTGAAGCTTTAATTATGGCTGGAACTTTTGATGAATTTAAAATGAATCATCGAACCTTGAAAGAAAACTTAGATATCGCTTTAAATTATGCAATGATCGCGAATGATTTAGATCCGAGTTTAGTGATGAAACCCACTTTAGAAGAAAAAGAGGATTTAAGTAACGAAGAAAAAAGACAAGAAGAATTTGCTTCTTTTGGCTTTTATGTAACCAATCATCCAGCGAGTAAATATGTAGATCCGACCATTATGAAAATCGAAAATATCGCATCCTTTCATAATAAATATGTAACTTGTGTCGGTTTATTAGAATACAAAAAAGAAATCTTAACGAAAACAGGCGAAAAAATGGCTTTTTTAACAATAAGTGATGAAACCGGATCCGGAAATTTTGTGGTTTTTGCTTCTGAGATGCGAGAACTAGAAGATATTAAAGTAGGCGATGTCGTGCTTGTTAAAGGAAGGGTCGCTAGAAGATATATGGAATATCAAATTAATATAAATAAAATTGAAAAATTAAATGAAGGAGTGTAGTATGGCAGAAGATGTAGTTCGTTTTTTAGATAGTATTTCTTTTTTAGAAGATCGTAGTCTTCTAAAAGATTTAAGTATTGAAAAAGTTTTGTTACATAAGATGACAAAAGTTTTTGAAGTGATTTTAGTTCATCCAAGTGTTCTTCCTTATTCTTTAGTGTCTTCCTTGTTTAAAGCAAGTGAAAATGGCATTAAAAATAAAGAAAAATGTCAAATCACTTTAAAATATCAAGAAGTAACCGAAGAAGATATCTTAAATTATGTTACAGCATTAATTCAAGAATGGGTTGAAAAAAAGCCTTCCTTAGTAGGACTTTTAGAAAATAAACCAGTATTAGAAGAAGGTTCTGTGCTTCTCCAAGTAGGAAATAAAACTGAAGAAAGAGAAGTAACTCTGTTACTCAAAACTTGGCAAAATCTATTAAGACAATTTGGATTAGGCGAAGTTTCTTTAAAAGTAGAATGTAATAGTGAGTTACAAAAAAGTATTCAAGAAGAAATTCAAAAAGATAAAGAAGAAAGAGAAGTAGTCGAAACAAAACCAAAAATAGAAGGAAATTTGCTATTAGGAAAAGAAATAACCGGTGAACCTACCGCGATAAATAACGTGATGGGGGATGCTAAAAATGTAATTTTTGAAGCTTATATTTTTGGAATAGATACATTAGAACGAGAAAATATTAATATTATCACTTTAAAAATCAGCGATAAAACCAATTCAATTTTAGCTAAAATATTTAAAAAAGATAAAAAAGAATATCAGGCAGTTTTAGGAAGTTTAAAACAAGGCAATTGGTATCGTTTTCAAGGAAATGTTGAATTTGATAATTTTGCCAAAGATTTAGTCATGAG
>CALVPL010000082.1 GCA_944351315.1 uncultured Bacilli bacterium
ATGGAACTTGTTCTTTAGCACTTTTACCGAGAAATTATCCAGAACAATTAAAAGAATTAGGAATTAAGTGTAAAATATTTAATCCGATTGTTCCAATTATTAAAACGTCATACAATAATCGCGACCACCGTAAAATTATTATTATTGACGGTCAAATTGCATATACAGGGGGAGCTAATATTGCCGATGAATACATCAATCAAAAAGAAAGATTTGGTCATTGGAAAGATACAATGATTTCAATTACAGGAGCTTCCGTGAATAGCTTAGTCGTTTTATTTTTAGAAATGTGGAACTTATCCGAAAAAAAGGATGTGGAAAATTACGAATTTTATAAACGAAAAACAAGTGAAGTAGGAGAAGGATTTATAATTCCGATTGGCGATGATCCTTTCGATGATGAACCCATTGGCAAGCAAACATATTTACACATTTTAGAAAATGCCAAAGAAAAAGTCGATATTATTATGCCTTATTTTGTCGTTGATGGCGATTTTTTAAGAACTTTTCTACATACAGCTAAAAAAGGTGTAAAAATCCGTTTGATTTTGCCAGGAATTCCCGATAAAAAATTTGTAAATTATGTAGCCAAAACCTATTATAAAGATATGTTAGAAAACGGAATTGAAATCTATGAATATAGCCGAGGATTTACTCATGCTAAGATGATGATGGCCGATAATGAAAAAGCCTTGATTGGAACAATTAATTTAGATTATCGAAGTTTCTTTTTACATTTTGAAGATGGAATATATCTATATAAAGTTTCTGAAATTCAAAAAATGTGCTTAGATTTTGAAGAAACCATTTCAAAATGTCAGAAAATCACTTTTAAAGAATTTGCAAAATATTCTAAAATCAAATTGCTAATCGGTAAAGTGCTCAGATTATTTGGACCATTATTATAATTTTTGATATAATAGAATGGGAGATCAATATGAAAAATAAAAAGGGATTTATAGCTACATCAATGATATATTCTTTTTTCTTAGTTTTTCTAATGTTAATGATGACAATACTAGTATCAAGCGTAAATAATCGAATTTTTGTAAGTCGAATTAATGAAGACATCAAATCGGAATTAGAAAATCAAGGAAGCTTTATTGTTGATACCTTACCAGTTAAAAATTATAGTATTGGAGAAAGTGTAACCTTAGCAAATGAAACATGGCAGGTGATTGAAGATAAAGGATCACAAGTCGTATTAGTTTTATCGCGTGCATTGCAAAAAGATGAAATAATAAAAGCAATCGGCGAAGAAGGAAATGCTCAAATGTATGGAACTTGTAATGATACAGACTGTCAAGTCCGGGCTTGTTTTAATGCTTCATCATCGATCACCGGTGGTCAGCTTTATTGTTGGTTTTACGCAGGAAACAGCAATTTATATCGTATTCCTAGTTGGAATCCGACAACTGCCCAAATCCAAAGTCAAAATTATGGCCAAACAATAGTAAGTGCAGTAGTGCGTTCCTGGTTTAATACACATCGTGGAGTTCAAAGATTGTTATCTCAAAGCAAATTAGTCGAGATGGATATTAATGATGGAGCTCTAACAACAAAAGGATATGTTCGCTTGCCGCTGACAAGTGAAGTGTCAAATACTGCCAATGCCAATAAGTGGGCAAATGTAAAACCATTTCATTTATTAGAAAAAAATAGTAATACAGAAACGAGAATTTATAATACTTCGATGCAAAATGTAAACTCGAATACAGCTGCTTATATAAGACCTGTAATCGAAGTGTATGAAGGATAATTGCAACTAGAAAAAAAATATGATAATATAATAGTATAAAGGAGGAAAAAATATGCCTATTTGGTTAATTGTTGTCTTAGTAATTGTCGTTTTACTCATTATTTATGTAGCTGCAACTTATAATAAGCTAGTTGATTTAAGAAATCGCGTTCGTGATCAATGGAGTCAAATTGATGTTCAATTAAAAAGAAGATTCGATTTAATCCCTAATCTAGTTAGCACAGTAAAAGGATATGCAAAACACGAAAGTGAAACACTTGAAAAAGTAATTGATGCTCGTAATAGTTATACAACTGCAAGCACTCCTCATGAAAAAATGGAAGCAAACAATATGTTAAGCGATACTTTAACAAAATTATTTGCTTTAGCTGAGAGTTATCCAGATTTAAAAGCCAATACGAACTTCTTAGAATTACAACAAGAATTACAAGATACAGAAAATAAAATAGCAATGGCTCGTCAATTTTATAATGATACAGTTTTAACTTATAATAATAAAATTGAAATGTTTCCGTCTAATATTATTGCTTCTATGTTTAAATTTAAAATGGAAGAATTCTTTAAAGCGGAAGAAGAAGCTAAAGAAAATGTTAAAGTGGAATTTTAAGCTTACAAAAGTAAGCTTCTTTTTATAAGAGGAGAGAGATTATGAAAAAGTTATTCATGTTGTTCTTGTTTTTTTGCTTTCCCGTTTTTGTGGAAGCACGAGTAGATTATGACATTACAAATTATTTTATTGATGCAACCATTTTAGAAGATGGCGATGTGTTTGTCAAAGAATTGATCGCTTTAGATGGAACGTTTAACGGATACATTAGAGATATTGTTTATAAAAATGATAAATTAGAATATCAAGAAAGTATCGATTTTTCTCAAAGTGCAATTTATAATGCTTCGGGATTTAAAAATACTTCCATTTATGCTAAGAAATTTTCCGACGAGGAATTAAGTTTTGACACTTTTAACGATTCCTTCACAAAATTGACGAAAGCCTACTATGCAGAAGATGCCATGAACGGCGAGTTTATCGAGTCAGGTATTCAAAATGGTAAATCTTATAAAATGTATTATGAAGCAGATAATGAAGTCGTAGGCTTTTTGCTTGAATACACACTAGAAGATGTCGTAGTTTTGCATGATGATGTCGCCGAACTTTACTGGACGTTTTTAGGCAGCGATTTTGAAGATCCTATTTATGATTTGCAAATCAAAGTCCATTTACCAAAAGAAGATCCATCCGACAATTTTCGAGCATGGGCCCATGGCGATTTAACCGGTAATATTGAATTTTTAGATAGACAAACATTGTTAGCTACTGTAAGTAAAGTTGCTGCAAACACAGCTATTGATGTTCGAACAACATTTGATGCTTCTTTAATGAATGAAAGCCTTGTTTCTAAAAAAACAAATGAAGTGGCTTTAGATCAAATTATCGAAGTAGAAGAAGCCAGAGCAAAAGATGCAAACCTCCTAAGAGAAAAAAATGCTCGCAATCTTTTCACGGCCAATATCTTATGTATTGTGTATATTATAATTATTTTGATTTGGTGGATTTATGTATATTTTAGATATGACCGAGAATATAAAAGTTCATTTAATGTAAAATATAATCGTGAATTTATTGAAAATTACAATGTCGAAGTAGTTGATTATTTAATGAATCAAACAATTACTCCAAATGCTATGTCTGCTTCAATTTTAAATCTTATTTATAAAAAAAATATTCAAGTAAATGAATTACCTACAGAAAAGAAAAAAACAAAAAATTATGAATTTGTATTAGTTAATCGCGATCAAACCACTGATACAGAAGATGTTTTGCTAGATTTTTTATTCGAAACGGTAGGCAAAGAAAATAAATTTACTACTGAAGAATTAAAAAAATATGCTGCTGGATCTAATACCTATATGAACTTTCAAAAGTCTTTTTCTAATTGGCAAAATTGTGTTCGTAAAGATGGCGAAAAACAAAATTTCTTCGAAAAAAATGGCTTACCAATTGTAAGTAGTATTTTTCTTTTATTAATTGCTTTTTTCATTATTTTCTTTATTAGTTATTTAAAAGTAGATACCTTTTTAGCTTTAATTGTCATGGCATTAAGTATTGTCTTCCTAATTTATTCCTTATTAATTCGTAAAAGGACCAAAAAAGGAAATGAAGACTATGTAAGATGGAAAGCATTTAAAAACTTTTTAGAAGATTTTGGACGTTTTGATATAAAAGAATTACCAGAAGTAGCTTTATGGGAAAAATATTTAGTTTATGCAACTGTTTTTGGATTAGCCGATCAAGTAGAAAAGGCTATGAATGTAAAAATTCAAGAATATCCACAAGGTACAGTTGGAGCCTATTATCCTACTTGGGTAGATTTTCATATTGCTCATATGGTAAGTCATAGCATAAATCGCTCATTTACTTCCAACCAAACAGCCATTACAAATTCAAGAATTGCTTCAAGTTCTCGCAGTAGTGGAGGAGGATTTGGTGGCGGATTTTCTTCCGGTGGCGGCTTCGGTGGCGGAGGCGGAGGCGGACGAGGTTTTTAAATCTTGTCTTGCCTTTTTTTTCTTTTTCTTATAAAATTATAATAGAAAGAGGATCGAGAATATGGATACAAAACATTGGGTTAGTATAGGTATTATTTTAAGTTGTTTAGTAGTGGTATGTATAACGACATCATTTGCTTATTTTGTGGCTTCTATAGAAGCAAATAATATCAATGAATTAAATTTTAATACAGCGACAGTAGGAAGCATTAAATATGATGGCCAAACAACCTTTGATGAAACAGAAATTTATCCAGGAATGAAATATGTTCAAACATTTACAATTGAAA
>CALVPL010000083.1 GCA_944351315.1 uncultured Bacilli bacterium
GGTTGGAGTTGGGATTTTATTTTTATTCCTGAAGGAAAAGAAAAAACACTTGGTAATTATCCAGATGAAGAAAGATGTTTGATGTGGAATACAGATGCTTATTATAAATTGGCTGAATACTTAAAAGATCATGAATAATATATCAATTTTATGTCTGTTTTTAATTAAAAATGGTAAAAAGTCTATTTTTTTTGTATAATAGTAACAGGAGTTGAAAATTATGAAAATATTATCTGTAAATGCTGGTAGTTCTTCATTAAAGTTTACCGCTTTTGAAATGCCAGAAGAAAAGGTTTTAGCTAGTGGATATTTTGAACGAATTGGAATTTCTGATAGCTTTTATACGATTAAGATGAATGGGGAAAAAATTGAAAAGAAAGTTGATTTGCCAGATCATACTACAGCTTTTAAAATCTTAATGCAAGAATTAATTGATTTAAAAATTGTTTCTTCTTTAGAAGAAATTAAGGGTATTGGTCATCGGGTAGTTCAAGGAGCCGATCACTATGATAAGAGTGTGATTGCAACGGATGAAGTGGTTTTAGATATTGATAGTTTATCTAGTTTAGCTCCACTTCATAATCCAGCAGCAGTTTTAGGAATTAAAGCTGCGAAGGAAGTTGTTCCTAATGCTACCGAAGTTGTTGTATTTGATACAGCTTATCATCAAACAATGCCGAAAGAAAATTATTTATATGCTCTTCCTATGGAATGGTATGAAAAATATCAAGTACGTCGTTATGGAGCTCATGGAACAAGTCATAAGTATATTGCTGAGTATATGGCTAAGATGTTAGGTCGTGATGATTTAAAACTTATTATTTGTCATATTGGTTCTGGAGCAAGTATTACTGCTGTAAAGAATGGTAAATCTTTAGATACCTCTATGGGATTTACACCTAATGCTGGTTTGATTATGGGTACTCGTTGTGGAGATACTGATGTTACTGCGATTACTTATATTATGGAAAAAACTGGTTTAACACCTGCCCAAATGGATACCATTTTAAATAAGAAAAGTGGAGTTTATGCTTTATCTGATGGGTTTAGTGATATGCGAGATATTTATGATCGCGTAAAACTTGGTGAAGAAAAAAGTACTCTTGCATTAAATATGTTTGTAAAAAGAATTGTTGATTATATTGCTAAATATTATTTTGAACTTGAAGGATGCGATGCTATTGTTTTCACAGCAGGTGTTGGTGAGAATGGTGCTTTTGAAAGAAGAAAAATTGTTGAAAAATTAGAATTCTTAGGAGTAAAGTTAGACCGAGAATTTAATGAAAAAATTGCAAGTTATCATGATATTCATGAAGGAAGAATTACAACAGAAGATTCTACGATTCCTGTGTATGTTATTCCAACGAATGAAGAAGTTATGATTGCTCGTGATACCTATAATTTAACAGAAGAATAGAAAGAAGGCAGAAATGAAAGGCGACATTTATAAGAAAATTTTAAGAAAGATTAAACAATATGAAACTATTGTAATTGCAAGACATATTGGACCAGATCCTGATGCTATTTGTAGTCAACTAGCTTTACGAGATGCTATTTTAGAAAAATATCCTAAAAAGAAAGTTTATGCAGTAGGTACAGGTGTTTCTAAATTTCGAAAATATGGTTCATTAGATAAAGTGGATGTCGCTTCACTTCGTAATGTTTTATTAATTACTACAGATGTTCCTAATTTTTATCGGGTCGATGGAGTTGAAGGGTTAAAGTTTAAAGAAGTCATTAAGATTGATCATCATCCATTTGAAGAAGATTTTGGCGGGATAGAATGGATTGATGATTCTTCTTGTAGTGCTTGTCAAATGATTGCTGATTTTCTTTTGAAAGTGAAATGGAATCTTTCTTCTAATGTGGCTAGTAATTTGTTTTTGGGAATTGTTTCAGATAGTGATCGCTTTTTATTATCTTATACTACAGTAGAAACTTTTGAAATTGTAACGAAATTGTTAAAAATTAGTAAAATTCCTTTTACTAAATTGTATGAAAAACTTTATGAACGACCTATTGAAGAGATTCGTTTTCGCGGTTTTTTAGCTGATAATTTACAAGTGAGTGAAAATGGTTTTGCGTATGTGGATATAAAATTTGAAACCATTGAAAAATATCATGTAGATAGTGCTACTGCTTCTAATATGATTAATGATTTTAATTATATTAAGGATGTTTATGTCTGGTGTTTTGTAACGCATGATTTTAAAAATAATCTTTATAAGGTAAATATTCGTAGCAAAGGTCCTGTTATTAATGAGATTGCTTCTAAATATCATGGTGGAGGACATAAGTATGCGAGTGGTGTAAGAACCAGTAACCGAGAAGATATTGATAAGTTATTAACCGAATTAGACGAGGCTTGTAAAGAATATAAAAGGAGTATTGAAAAATGAGGTTTATTGAAAAGATAAAAGAACAAGCAAGAAAAGAGAAAAAGAAAATTATTTTGCCCGAAACAATGGATGAAAGAGTTTTAAAAGCAGCTGAGATTATTTTACAAGAAGAAATTGCCGATTTGATTTTACTTGGCAATCGAGAAGAAGTTTTAAAACAGTATCCTAATTTGAATAAAGCAGAAATTATTGATCCTTTAACTAGTGATCTTGCGAAAGAATTTCAAGAAAAATTGTATGATTTGCGTAAGGAAAAAGGAATGACTTTAGAAGAAGCTGGCCGCCTTTTACAAGAAGACTTTATGTATTTTGCTTGTATGATGGTAAAAGAAGGTTTTGCCGATGGAGTGGTAAGCGGAGCATGTCATTCGACTGCGAATACTTTAAGACCGGCTTTACAAATTATTAAAACAAAAAAAGATGCCAAAATTGTTTCCACTTTCTTTTTAATGGAAATTCCAAATTGTGATTATCAAGAAAATGGAATATATTTGTTTTCCGATTGTGGATTGATACAAAATCCAACCAGTGAAGAGTTAGCTTCTATCGCGATAGATAGTGCTAAAAGTTTTGAGGCATTAACTGGTGAAGAAGCTTATGTTGCTATGCTTTCTCATTCAACTAAGGGAAGTGCTAAACATCAAGATGTGGATAAAGTCGTTATGGCTACTCAGTTGGCCAAGAAAGAAAATCCGGATTTATTCATTGATGGTGAGCTTCAGTTAGATGCGGCAATTGTTCCAAGTGTTGCTGAGTTAAAAGCT
This sequence comes from uncultured Bacilli bacterium, assembly GCA_944351315.1. Taxonomy (GTDB): domain Bacteria; phylum Bacillota_I; class Bacilli_A; order RF39; family UBA660; genus Ventrenecus. The sequence continues at coordinate 3,164 of CALVPL010000083.1, forward strand.
AAGGATAGCAAAGTAGCTGGTAAGGCGAATGTATTAATATTCCCAGATTTAGATGCTGGAAATATTGGATATAAATTGGTTCAAAGATTTGCTCATGCAGATGCTTATGGGCCAGTAACTCAAGGAATGGCGGCTCCTGTCAATGATTTATCTAGAGGCTGTCTTGTAAATGATATTGTTGGTACGGTAGCTATTACAGTAGTGCAAGCTATTGATAAAGGAAGGAAGTAAAAAATGGAAGAATTAAAAAAATGCTCTATTTGTGGAGCTATTGTTAAAGTTGTAGAAAATAATAACAATAGTAAATTTATTTGTTGTGGTAAAGAAATGGAAGATGTGATTCCAAATAGTGTAGATGCTAGTTTTGAACGTCATATTCCAGAAGTACAAGTGGAAAACAATGAAATGATGATTAAAGTAGATCATGTTATGGAAGAAAATCATTATATTGAATGGATTTTAGTAAAAACAGAAAAAGAAATTCGTGAGTTTTTCTTTAAACCGGGCGATGTTTGTGAAGTAAAAGTTCCATACATGGGTAAGGCAATTGTTTATTCTTATTGTAACTTACATGGTTTGTGGAAAAAAGAAGTAGAGTAGTTGCAAAAGAAAAAAAGTATGCTATAATATTTGCAGAAAGAAGAAATTTCTTTCTAAGAATATATTGGTGAAGAAAATTCATAATATATTATAGGGCAAAAAAAAGAACCATCTGGTTTTCAAGAGTTAGATGTTTCTCAGTCCATAATTTGTTCTAAGGAAACACCTATTCAATGATGGGTAGGTGTTTTTGTATAATATTAATCCTTTTTGGAATAAATTTTTGAAAGTACTATTAGAGGTACAATCAAGATTATTAAATAATCCATTAAATATTCTTTTCATAATAATAAAATTGTGAACTGTTTACACTGAATGTCAAAAGAACGTAAAAAAAATATATTGCAAATAGTAAATAACTTTGATATTATTCTTTTCGTGAAAGGAGAACTGATTTAAATGAAGGTAATTACTGATAATGAGGCTTTAGTTCAACTTAATGATTTATTGTTTTTACAATCTAGTGATTTAGCTATTCCTAGTTCTATAATTCTTAAAGTATTTAGAAGTGGAATCACAGTCATAGATGATACTAATAGATATGATTTTGTGCGTTTTACTGAAGCAGAAGATATTGAATATTTTAGGCAATTAGATTGGATGATTGATTATGGCAAAGTAAAAAATATGTCCGAAGAGGAGTTGGAAAATTTACTTTCAATAATGCTTGATAAAATGGATTTTCTTGATAAAGCAGAACAATCAATTCCTGTTAATCAATCACAAAAACGTCATGAGTTGCTACAAGCTTTTTCTTTATTAGTATTTAAGTTTTGCTCATTGCGTGATATTTTATGGTATAAGCAAGGACATATTTCGTTAAATCTTCCGGAAATTGAACCAAGTGGTACAAGAAAATTAAAAAAAGATTGACAAAAAGATCTAATTCGTGTAATATTGTAATCGTTATAGAAAAAGAAAGAAACGGATCCACCGTTCACCTGAGTGCTTAAGTGCTAGGTAAAATGCTTTAAAAAGAAAAGATTCTTATAAAAGTGTGAAATAGGTGGATACTGGGTATCTGCCTTTTTCGTTGTATGGAGGTGCATTTATATAGCAAAGAAAACAGATGAATTACCAATTAATGAGAATATTCGGGTGAGTGAACTCATGGTAATTGGACCTAATGGAGAGCAAATGGGAATTAAAAGTATTGAAGATGCTCGAACTATTGCTTCTTTTGCTGGATTAGATTTGGTTTTAATGAGTGGCAATTCTACACCAGCTGTAGGTAAAATTATGGACTATAATAAATACCGTTATGAGAAAAAGAAAAAACAAAAAGAAGCAAGTAAAAAACAACGGGAAACGAATAAAGAATTAAAAGAGTATCGTCTATCTCCAGGTATTGAAACTCATGATTTTGAAACACGTGTAAGAAATGCGAGAGAATATTTGGAAAAAGGACATAAGATTCGTGGATTTATTCGTTTTAAAGGTAGACAAATGGCTCATCCAGAGTTAGGTCGTGAAGTTTTAGAAAGATTTGCAGAAAATTTAAGTGAAGTAAGCATGGTTGAGGCTCCTGTAAAACAAGATGGTCGCAATATGTTTATTATCTTAGCACCTAAAAAATAAAGAAAGAAGGAAAGTTGTATGGCAAAAGGACCAAAAATGAAAACTCATAAAGCAAGTAGTAAAGTTTTCAAAAAGAAAAAAAATGGTACATTAACTTATAAGATGAGTGGCGGAAACCATCAAACTAATAAGGATAGTGCAAAACAAATTCGTCAAAGACGTAATAAAGGAACATTAAGTAAAGGAGAAGCTAGCAGAATTAAATCTGTTATCTAGTAAGGTGGTGTAAAAATGGCAAGAGTTAAAGGTGGAACAGTTTCCAAAACAAGAAGAAGAAAAGTTTTAAAACAAGCTAAGGGATATTTTGGAAGTAAACATAGATTATATAAAACTGCACAAGAACAAGTTTTTCATAGTGGAGCTTATGCATATAGAGATAGACGTGCTAAAAAACGTGATTTCCGTAAATTATGGATTACACGTATTAATGCCGCTTGTCGTGAAAATGAAATTAGTTATTCTAAGTTCATTAATGGATTAAATATTGCTGGAGTTACAATTAATCGTAAAATGCTTTCAGAACTTGCAATTGATAATAAAGAAGCTTTTAAAGATTTAGTTGCAATTGCTAAAGATGCTTTAAAAGATGGTAAGAAATCTTCTTCAGATGCAAAAGCAGAAACAAAAACTGAAGCAAAGGCTGAAACAAAAGTAGACTATAGCAAAATGACTTTAGCAGAATTAAAAAATGCTGCCAAAGAACAAGGTGTTAAAGGCTACTCAACAATGAAAAAAGATGAATTGTTAGCTAATTTAAAATAACTATTGGGAAACTAAGGTTAATTTAAGTTAGGATATCCCGTTTGGATATCCCGAATTATTTAATTAATAAGCAACAAAGTGAAACTTTGTTCGCTAAAAAATTGTAATGATATGAAGTAAAAAATCAAGAGTCAAAATGAACTCACATTGTTCTCTCTGAGAGTGTAAAAAACTTTGTGTAAAGATACCAATCTATGGTAATAAGATTTTTTAGAGATTGAAAAACTCAGTCTCTTTTTTTATAATCAAATATTATCATAATTTAATAAATTTTCAAATATCAAATTAAACGATCTGGATATAAAATATTTAATTCATTATAAATCATATCCCAGTTAGGGTATCTAGTAGTCCATTTTTTCTCGATGTTCTTAGTGGATAAATATAAACATTTCATCAAAGAATTATCACTAGTAAATACACCTTTAGTTTTTGTGTATTTGCGATAAGAGCGATTTAGGCTCTCAATCGCATTTGTTGTATACATTATTTTTCTTAATTCTTTAGAATAGTTAAATAAAGTACAAATTGCTTCCCAATTATTTTCCCATACTTTTAAACTTGTTGGATAAATAGAATTCCATTTTTGTTTTACTTTTTCTAAATTTTCTCGTGCCTCCTTTTCAGTATTTGATTTATATATAGTTCTCAAATCATTACAAAATTCTTTTAAGTGTTTATAAGAAACAAACTTAACAGAATTTCTGATTAAATGAACAATACATCTTTGTTGCATAGTATTTGGAAAAACAGCTTTAATAGCCTCGCTTATTCCTTTTAATCCATCAGAACAAATTATTAATATATCTTTAACTCCACGGTTTTTTAATTCATTGAGTACACTCAACCAATATTTTGCCGATTCATTTTCTCCAATCCATATCCCTAATACTTCCTTAAAACCTTCTGGAGTTACTCCTAAAATTACATAAGCTGCTTTCTTAACAATGACATTTTCTTGTTTTACATTAAAATGTATTGCATCAATAAATATAATTGGATAAACCTCTTTTAAAGGTCTTTTTTGCCATTCTTCTATTTCTTCTAAAACGGCATCGGTTATATTACTTATCATTGTGGCTGAAAGCTGCACTCCATATATATCTTCGATTGAATCACTTATTTCTCTTGTTGACAATCCTTTTCCATAAAGATTTATTACTTTTTCTTCAATTCCTGTAATATCTCTTTTATTTTTAGGAACTATTTGTGGTTCAAATTCTGCATTTCTATCTCTTGGTACAGAAAGTTCAAATTCTCCAAACTTACTTTTTACATTCTTGATTGAATAACCATTTCTATAATTAGTTTTTTCTACTTTGTTATCACTTTTTTCATATCCCATAGATGAATCAAATTCTGCATTCATCATTGTTTGTATTGTATCTTTAAACATATCTTTTAAAGCATCAGCAATATCATTTGCATTTTTTATATCATAATTTTCTAATATATATTTTACTACTTCATTATTTTTATTTTCTTTCATTTAAAAATCCTTCCTTGGTATATATTTCTATATTACCATAGAAAGGATTTCTACTTTACACAAATTTTTTTACAGACTC
>CALVPL010000084.1 GCA_944351315.1 uncultured Bacilli bacterium
AAGCATTAATATTCTACCACAAAAAAAACAAATATATGCAAAAATACTATAGCATATATTTGTTCGTTATTCAATGGGAAATTAGATTGAAAAAATTAAAAAAAAAGATTTATAATATAAAAGGATAGATTGAGCTGAAGATCAGATACTATCCCATGTTGGTTTTGCATCTGACATCAACAAAAGGTGAATCAGATGCTATCCCTGATTTTGTGATAGGCACCTGAATACAACTAAGTTGTTTCAGATGCTTTTTTTATCTTACTATTAATAAAATAATTATCAACAATAATAGTAATATTATGAAATAAAAAGATTTTTCTCTTTTACTCATAGTATCACCACCCTTCTTTATTCTTAGAAGGGAAGCATCTGAATTTCAAATGTATCCATTTATTACTATAACACACATATATATGTTCATGCAAATTGTAGACTAGAAACGGCCACCTCCGCCGCCTCCGCCGCCGAAGCCACCGCCAGAAGAGAATCCGCCTCCTCCACCACTTCCGCTAGACCAACTTGATCCTCCTGAAGAAGAAGAGGATGATGCCGAAGTATACATACGTCTTAAGGATGAATTAACACCAGCAGAAATCATATGAAAATGGGTAAAGATAAATGGATCAATTAAATTTGTATCTGAAAGATTCATTTGTTGGATTTTGATTTGCATCGTTTTAGAAAGCTTATCTGCACATCCAAGAGCAACCGCATAAACTAAATATTTTTCCCATAAAACAACTTCTGGAAGTTCTTTTTCATCCATTCGTCCAAAATTTTTTAAAAACCGTCTAAAAGCTTTCCATTTTGCATAAGCCAAAGCACCTTCAGGAGTTCTTTTTTTTATAGAACGAATATATATCCATAAACAAATTGCCAATAAAGCCATCAAAATATAATAAGGAAAAGCTGAATGGACAAAATGATTATTATAGAAAAGTAAAATACTTCCTACAAAAGCATAAATTAAAACAACAGTCAAAAAAACTTTACTTCCCGATTTAATTTTATATTCAATAGTATCTTTATTTTCAACAGAATGAGAAGAAACTTTATTTCGAAAATTAAGAAACAAAATAGCAAGAAAAAACAAAACCGGTTGACCAATAATTATACATATAATAAAGAATAGAAACAATACAGAATTGAATTTCCAATCTGGTGAAACCTTTTTTTGAATTTTTAATCCATCTTCCACAAATAATTTATGTGAAATAGCTTCTTCTAAACATTCATTATAAACTTTTTTCCATTTACTATAAGACACATCAGATCTAGATTTCAATTTCTTTAAAGAAATAGAATGAGATGACCCAAAAAGAAAATTTATAATCGCTTTTTCTTTAGAAGTTAAATCTTCTAATTTTCCTTCATTTTTACTTAAAACAACATCTTTTTTATCTTTTCCATTTTTTAATAAAATAACTTTTTTATCAATTAACAATAAAATTTCAGCCGATACGGAACTAACGGGAATTTGTTTATCGAATAAATATCTAACAGTAGAAGGTGAAAAATCATTTGGAAAATCACGCATATATTGATGTGGAAAAGATACCCGATATTCGCGATCACATTTGAAATACAAATAACAGCCATCAAATACAAGAAAAATCAAAACTCCTCCAATAATAAATAAAGCCTTTTTATTATATTCTTTTTCTTGACTTATTAAAGATTCTTTTACAATAGCTAACTTTTCAGATAATTCTTGTTTCAAACTCTCATTCGTTAAAACAGAAACCTTTTCTAAAGCAGATTCATAAACATAATAATCTGGATCTTCCAAAGCCCACTCTGTCCATTCCTTCGCATCATTTTCTTCTTTTAAAATTACTTCTTGTAAGAGAGCATCTAACCTTTCATTTAAATCTTTTAAAACTTCCTCATCACTAATTTGAGAAACATACCACAAAGCATTTTGATAACAACTTCTTCTAGGAGATTCTTTACAATACTCCAAGATTTCATAGGCTTCTTCTTTATATTGATACTCTTGTTGTTCTCGTTCATAATTTGCTTGATTTGCTTTATCCTCTTCAAAATTCAAAATTTTATCTAAAGCAACTACATTGGTTTTTTTAGAAGATGCAGAAAGCACCTCTTTATCAAAAACAGCCCGTATATCAACCGGTTCATATCTAGAAACATTATGAACTTCAGCATACAAAGTATTTTGATCTAGTTTTTTTACCACACCATTTAAAGGACCATGAGCCCAAACACGAAACTCATTTTGATTATTAGGAAATGTAACGGTAACTTTTAAAGTTTCAATCGCTTCAGATAACTCATCTCCAACAACATTCCAAAAAAATTCTCCAACATCTTCATGTAAAACTCCCATATTTTTAAGAGTATATTTTAAATAAAAAGCTTCTTTTTTCTCATCTGGTAAATAAATTTGATAAGCATACCCATTTGTACGATATTTTACGGTATATACTCCATAATCTCCTCGATCTGCACTAGAAACTTCTCTAAATGTTGGACCAGATACATTTTGAAAGTTAAAATTTTCATCAATAGGTACAGCTCGTATCTCTTCTAAAATAAGATCAGAACCATTATGAATACTACTACCTCCATAATATTCTAATTCCGGTCTAAATTCATAAGCTTGGTCATTTTTAAATAAAATGATTCTCTCCATTCCATTAAATGTGCCATTCAAATAAAAATATTCTTCAACTGTAAGATCCCCATTTTCCTGTAAAACAGCATTAATATAATAATTTTCTATTCCCGCTTGAGCATGAACTAATAAAGGAACAAAAAGTAAAAGACTAAATAAAACTTTTTTCACAAAACTCATCTTTCTCACCCTAAGACTATTATATAAAAAAATAGTTCATTTGCAAACTATTTCTTTTTACGATATTGAATACCATATGTAATTTTAAGCAACATTTTCCAAGGAAGAAATCTCGAAAAAAACAAACCGAGTTTCATTGAAAAAGTTGGAACAATAATAAGTTTTTTTTGAAACATTTTATCAATCGCATACTTAGCAACATAAAGACTATCTGCTCCCTTAACACTAAAGCCTCCATGAGCCACTTTATTAAACTCAGTATTCACAGGTCCAGGACATAAAGCACTTATGACAACTGGACTCTTTTCATGTCTTAACTCTTCATAAATAGCCATTGTAAGTTTTAAAACATAGTTTTTAGTAGCATAATAAGTAGCCAATTTAGGTCCGGCTAAAAAACCTGCACTACTACAAACATTTAGAATATATCCACCACCATTTTTTACAAACTTTTTTAAAAACAATTTTGTTAAAATATGATACGCAACTACATTTAACTCTATCATTTCAAGCTCGCGATCTAAATCGGTTTGAACAAAATCCCCAAACAAACCAAATCCAGCATTATTTATAAAAATATCGATTTTCTTATCTTCGTACTTTTCATAAAGCTTATACAAATTCTTTTCTTCTAATAAATCCAAAACAACAATTTCCACATGAACATCTAATTCTTTTTTTAACTCTTCTAATCTTTCTTTTCTTCGAGCCACTAAAATCAAATCAATTTTTTTACTTGCTAAATAACGAGCCATATCTCTACCGATTCCACTACTAGCTCCTGTAATTAATGCAACCATAAAATTCACCAACCTTACACTTAGTATACCCTAGTAAAAACATTTTAGCAAAAATTTATTGTATTTCATAGTAATATTTTTTATAATAAAACTAGGATGATTTAAATAAGGAGTTTATATGAGAAAAGGAAAGTATTTAATTATTTTAGGACTTATTTTATTTTTAACAAGTGGTTGTGAAATGGTAGCAACTTATGAAACAACAATCACTAAAAATAAAGAAGTAAATCAAAAAATTGTCGTAGCAGTAGATAATGAAATGCTTGAAAATTTATTATCTATGCAAAATCCAAACAGCACCCAAGAATTTACAGAAGAAGAAAAATGGGAAATACTAGATGAAATGCTTGATGAAGAAAACATGAATTATGAAGGTTACACCAAAGAACGTTATGAAACTGAAGAAGGTTTAAAAGGCTATGTTTTTAGTAAAAATCTTGGAAACATCGAAAACATAACAGGTGAAACAATTAATTTTTCACTAGAAGATGAACCAACAGAAAATATGATAATGTTCACCAAAAAAGGAAAAAATTATTTTACAGAATTTGAAGCTGGTGAACCATTTGATACAAGCGAAACAGATCAATACAATATAGAATACACAGTAGAATATATTGTAAACTTACCTACTAAAGTAGTAAACCATAATGCAACAACAGTAAGTGAAGATGGAAAAACATTAACATGGGATCTAACCACTCCAATTAGTACAATCTCTTATGAATTTGCTTTTGCAAATAACACAATTTTATATATAATTATTGGAG
>CALVPL010000085.1 GCA_944351315.1 uncultured Bacilli bacterium
AATCCTTATCAACCAAGAAAAACATTTAATGAAAAAACTTTACAAGAATTGGCTGACTCTATTAAAGAACATGGAATTATCGAGCCAATTATTGTTAAAAAAACAATCAAAGGATATGAATTAGTTGCTGGTGAAAGGAGAACAAAAGCCGCAAAATTAGCTGGGTTAGAAACGATTCCAGCCGTAGTTAAAGATTTTAATGATCAAGAAATGATGGAAATAGCTTTACTAGAAAATATTCAACGTGAAGATTTAAATCCTATTGATGAAGCTTCAGCATATCAAAAAATCATTGAACTCGGAAATATGACTCAAGAAGAATTTGCCCAAAAATTCGGCAAAAGTCGTAGCCATGTAACAAATATGCTCGGCTTGTTAACTTTACCAACATCTGTAAAAGAGTTAGTAGAAAATCATGAAATAAGTATGGGCCATGCTCGAGCTTTAAGTAAAATAGAAGATGCAGAAAAAATTAAAGAACTAGCATCAAAAGTAGTAAAAAATTCTATGAGTGTTCGCGAATTAGAGCAAGAAATTCAAGCTTCTGATTTACCAAAAAAACAACATCAAGAAAGAATAAGAGAAACAAAGTCAATTCGTAACACAATTTATGAACGTTTAATGAGAGAAAAAGTGGGAACTAAAGTTAAAATTAATAAGAAAAAAATAGAAATACCTTATGATTCTGAAAAAGACTTAGAGAGGATACTAGATATATTAGGCATTAGAATAGAAGGTGTATAATGGAAAATTTTAAAAATTTCATATTTCAAGAAAGAATTATTGCCCCTATCATAATTATTATCGTAGCTTTAATTCTTGTGAAAATAATTAAATTAATAGTTAGAAAGTTATTTATTAGTCGTATGAAAAATGATTTCAGCGGCAAGAAAAAAACAACCATTATTGAATTAATTACTAATGTATTAAAATTTTTTGTATACGCCATTGCAATCATGATGATTTTAGAAGTTTATGGAGTAGATACTAAGGGAATTCTTGCATCCTTAGGAATCGCCGGTGTTGTTCTTGGTCTTGCATTACAAGATACAGTTCAAGATTTGATGAGTGGAATAAGCATTATTTTAGATAATTACTATGTAATTGGAGATACAATTCGTATTGACAATTTTACTGGAGAAGTAATTGAACTTTCTTTAAAAAGTACTAAAGTAAAAGGAGCTAATGGGGAAATATATATATTTGCCAATCATTTAGTGGATTCAGTTGTAAATTTATCTCAAGCTCGTGCTGGTATAAAAATTGAAGTTCCTACAGCTTATGAAGAACCAAGTGAAAAAATTGAAACAATTTTAAAAAATATTGTGGAAGAAGCAAAAAAAATTCCAGGAGTGTATAAAGATAGTGAATATCTTGGTTTAGAAATGTTAGATGTTTCAGCTGTGAATTATTCTTTGATGATATATTGTAAATCTGCGGATCAATATAAAATTAAAAGAATGGTATTAAAAATGATAAAAGAAATTTATGATCGGGAAAATATCAAAATTCCATATAATCAAATTGAGGTGCATAATGGAAAAGAAATTGTATAAACTAAATGATCATGTAGTAATGAAAAAACCTCATGCTTGTCAAACAAACGAGTGGATTATTACCAGAATGGGAGTAGACATAAAATTAAAATGTGTGAATTGTAAGCATGAAATCATGATGGATCGTTTAGAATTTGAAAAAAAATTAAAAAAAGTTATAGGTGAGAACCATGAATAACATAAAAGACAAAATGACGTTACATCCTGTTATGACGTTTTTAATTTTAACAGGTGTCATCATTATTTTAAGTGGAGTTTTAAATCTTTTAGAACTTCAACAAGTAGTATATTCAATTAATCCAACGACTCTAGAATATTCAACAGATATAGCTAGTGTTGTAAATGTTTTTAGTTTTACAGGCTTAAAATACATTTTTAGTTCTACAGTATCAAATTTTGTGAATTTTGCTCCATTAAGTAGTTTAATTATTATACTAATTGGTTTTGGAGTAATGGAGAAAAGTGGCTTTTTAAAAACTGCAGTAACCTTTTTAACTAAAAAAATGAAAAAAAATACAGTAACCTTTATCTTAGTTTTTTTTAGTGTAATAGCTAGTTTAATGGGAGATCTATCCTATATAGTAATGCTACCTTTAAGTGCGGCAATTTTCAAATATGGTAAACGAAATCCATGTATAGGTTTGATTGCTGCTTTTGCCGGCTTAACTTGTGGTGAAGGTGTATCTTTTATTTTTACAAGCGTAGATAGTTCTTTACTTTCAACATCACTTTTATCAGCTAGAGTAATAGACATAGGCTATCGAATGGCCTCAATAAGCGGTATTTTTATTATGGGAGTTGCGGTCATACTTTTATCCTTAATAATTACATGGATTACAGAAAATGTGATCGCCAAAAAATTCAGTAATACAATTGATAAAGAAGAAGAAATGGAAGATAAAATTTTAACAAGAAAAGAATTAAGAGGATTATTATTTGCTGTTTTTGCAGCTTCAATCTATTTTTTAATTATTTTATACAATATTATTCCAGGACTTCCTTTTTCAGGAAATTTATTAGACAACAGTCAAATTTTGTATATTGATAAACTTTTTAGTTACAATTCATTTTTTTCAAATGGTTTCGTCTTTGTAGTTACAATTTTTTTCTTAATTTTAGGTTTATTCTATGGTTTAGGAGCTAGAAGCATTAAAAATAATAAGGATTTCGTAGATGCCTTAGGTTATTCATTAGACGGGATTGGTAAGACATTAGTTTTAATTTTGGCTGCATCTTTATTTGTAAGTGTTTTTAAATATTCAAATATTGGTACAGTTTTTGTAGCATATTTAGCAAGTATTTTTCGTTTAGTGAATTTTGAAGGATTACCTTTAATTATTCTTTTATTCATTGTTTCAGCCTTAGCAACATTACTTCTTCCAACATCTATCACTAAATGGAGTATTATTGCACCGATTGCAATTCCAGTATTTATGAATGCAGGTATTACTCCTGAATTTGCTCAAATTATTTTTAGATTTGGAGAAAGTGTAACTATGGGTCTAACACCTATATTAGCATATTTTGTAATTTACTTAGCCTTTTTAAATAAAAACAACCAAGAAGAAAAACCTATTAGTTTGTTCCAAGCAATTAAATATCAAATCCCATATGCTTGTTCAGCAGCAATTGTTTTCTTGATTTTAATTGTCCTTTGGTATATTATAGGATTACCATTAGGTATTAACGGATCAACTGTTTTATAAAGGAGGATTTAAAATGGCTTTAAAAGCAGGAATAGTTGGTTTACCAAATGTGGGTAAGTCAACTCTTTTTAATGCAATTACAAAAAAACATATTTTAGCAGCAAATTATCCATTTGCAACTATTGACCCGAATGTCGGGGTGGTAACTGTACCAGATTCACGTTTAACATTTTTAGAAAATTTATATTTACCAAAAAGTACAATTCCAACATCTTTTGAATTTACTGACATTGCTGGTTTAGTAGAAGGAGCCAGTAAAGGTGAAGGATTGGGAAATAAATTTTTATCACATATAAGGGAAGTAGATGCTATTGTAGAAGTAGTAAGATGTTTTATTGATGAAAATATCATTCATGTTTCAGGAAAGGTAGATCCTCTTAAGGACATTGAAATTATTAATGTTGAATTAATTTTATCAGATCTAGAAATCATTGAAAATAGGTTATCGAAGATCGAAAAAAAAGCTCAAACAACAAAAGAAAAAGAAACGATTGCCGAATTTGAAACATTAAAAAAATGTCAAAAAGCATTACTAGACAATATTCCTTTAAGAAGATTAGAACTAGATGAAGAAGAAAAATTAATTATCAAAAATTTTAATTTTATTACAGCAAAACCTATAATTTATGTGGCAAATGTAAATGAAGAAGATGCTGTCGTAGGAAAAAACGAATTTACTTCACAAGTAGAAGAATATGCGGCTAAAGAAAAAGCTTCAGTTATTGTAATGTGTGCTAAATTAGAAAGTGAATTAGCGGAATTAGAAGAAAGTGATAAACAAGCATTTTTAAAAGAATTAGGAATTTCTTATAGTGGATTAGATAAACTAATTTTTGCAACTTACGATTTATTAGGACTCCAAACATTCTTTACTGTTGGAAAAGATGAGTGTCGAGCATGGACTTTTAAAAAAGGAACAACAGCCAAAAAAGCTGCCGGATTAATTCACAGCGATATTGAACGAGGATTCATCAAAGCGGAAATTATGAAGTACAATGATCTAGAAGAATTAAAAGATGAGAAAAAAGTTCAAGAAGCAGGAAAATTAAATTTAGAAGGAAAAGATTATATCATGCAAGATGGAGATATAGTTTATTTTAGATTTAATGTTTAGGAGAAAAAAATGGAAGATGTTAAAATAAAAGGAATTTATAAACATTATAAAGGAGATTATTACATCGTAGAAGATATAGCTTTAGATTGTGAGACCCAAGAAAAAGTGGTCATTTATCGGGCTTTATATGGCGAGAACACTTTATGGGTAAGATCTTTAAAAGATTTTACCAAAGAAGTAAATAAAGAAAATCAAAAATATCGTTTTGAATTACAAAATATCGAATCAAAAAGAAAATAACCTTTCCAAAAAATCGGAAAGGTTTTCTTTTTCTAAAAAATCTTATTCTATATAATAATTCCAAATACCCAAAGCACCTTTAGCTTGAATCGGTTTTTCTAAATGTTCAATATCATCTAAAATCCAAGCATATCTTCCAACTTCATATTGTCCACATAGATACTCTCTAGGATGATTCTTTTTCATATCTTCTATATATTCTTCAGTCATATAAATACAATCAACTAATTTACATTTACATAGAATATATCCATACTGAAAATCTGTAGAAGAAAGTAAAGAAAGAAGATTTCTCTCATCATGAACCACTTTACTTTTACTCGCATGAATATAAAGCTCGCCACGATAATTTGTTTTCCAACTTCGAGTTTCTATGAATTTCTTTTTTTCTTTAATTAGACTTGCAAAAGGTTCTTTAATGCTTAAAACTTTCATTCTATCACCTGATTGAAGTATATAAAATAAAAAAAGAAAAAACAAGTCAAAAAATTCTACATGTAAAATTAACAATATAAAACTAGAAAATAAGTAAATTTACAAAGAAAAAGGAATATGGTATACTATGAATTAGGAAAGGGAGGAAAAAAAATTGAATAATCCAACAATGTCCAAAATATTTGGCTGGATGTTTATAGGACTTTTGGTAACATTTTTAACAGGATACGGTATATCACTGAATCCCAATATGTTATTAAATGTCATGAGTACAACCGGTTTAGTACTAATTGTTATTGCCGAATTTGCTTTAGTAATATTTTTATCAGCAAGAATCACAAAAATGAAACCAATTACAGCTAAAATAAGCTTCCTATTGTATTCGTTTGTAAGTGGTTTGACGTTTTCAAGTATATTTGTTGTTTATAACATGAGCTCAATTATGATTGTATTTTTAATTACAGCAGTCATTTTTGCTTTGTTTGCTATATTAGGAGCAACCACAAAAATAGATTTAACAAAAGTAGGAACATATTTATTCATGGGTTTAATTGCCTCTATATTAGTTTCAATTGTAAATATCTTTTTAAATAGTTCTTCACTTGATTTTATGTTATCTATTATATTTGTTTTAATATTCATTGGGTTAACAGCCTACGATGTGCAACGACTTGGACGTATAAGTCAATTATCTTTAATTGATGAAGATAACTTAGCTATTTATGGTGCATTAGAATTGTATTTGGATTACGTTAATTTATTCTTACACTTGTTAAGCATATTAGGTAGTAGCCGAGATAATTAAGAAGGAATATCGCCTTCTTTTTATTTGAGATAATTGTTGTCTACTTTTACTTTACCACTGCA
>CALVPL010000086.1 GCA_944351315.1 uncultured Bacilli bacterium
CGAACAAAGTGAGTTCATGAAACCCTTGCTTTTTAGATTTCATCGATTACACTACTGCTACAAACAAAGTTCATCTTTGTTTGTTATCAATAGTATAAATCGGTATCATTTTAACTAATGTTTAACATCTACTTTAAAGACGTCAAAATTCCACTGATCATATCAATACCATCTATAGCATCACTAATTTTATCTGTCGGTCTTTCTTTATAAAGTTCTTTCATTTTGCTTTCAAATTCTTTATATAAAGCCGGATCACGATTCAAAAATTTTATCCAATAAGAATTTTCTTTTAAATATTGATACATTTTAGGAGTATCCAACAATTTTTTTTGTAAAAACAGATCCATAACTAATCCTCAAAAAATTTATTAATTGGTCTAGGCACTTTAGGAATACTTGATGTTAAGGAAGAGGCAACATCACTTTTTCCCGTTAATTCACTTACAATATTTAAAGCTTTTTGAGCAGTCTTAATATGTTCTTGTATAGAATTCATATCCATAGTTTTTAATTTCTCAGTTAAAACATTAACTGTATCTTTAGGGTTTACAGTCGTTTGTTTATTCAAATATTTAGACCAAGCATTTTCATCATTCCCATAAATATCATAAATTTCATAAAAATTTTGCCAAGTCATTTCTTTATTTCGGATATAATCTAATAATTCAGGATGAAGACGGGCAAAACTCTTAAATTCTTCTTTTTTATCCATATGATCACCTAATAGATTATATGAAGATACATAAAATATTTATTCAAAAGAAAAAGAGAAAAACTTTTTCTCTTATAATTTAAAATCGTTTAGCAAAAAAGACTGTTGTTCTTCTTTAACGGGTGGTTCTTCTTTTCTCTTAACTTGAACTGTAATTAGAGAAGCAAAAAGATCTTTTTTAGAAATAGTTGAACCAGTACTTTGTAAATCCATGATTGGAATTTCACTATTCTTAATTTCTTTTTTACCATCTTCATTTACTAAAGTAATATCTGTTTTAGTATTCGTAGCAAGAACGTTAGTAACTTCATATGGAGCACTTTTTACCTTTTTAATTAAGGCATTTCCTCTTTTTGCCCGACCAGTTTCTTCAAATTCACTCATCTTTACTCTTTTAGCTGTATTTTTATTAGTAAATACAGTGATATACTCTTCATCAGAAATTCCGACAATAGAAACGATCTCATCCTCTTTTAAATTCATCGCTTTTACTCCAGAACCTCTTACACCTACTAAAGGAATTTCGATCTTATTAAATTTACAATAATAACCATTTTTAGAAACTAGTAATAGATTTTGAGTAGCAAGAATCGCTGTAAGAACTTCATCCTCTTCTTTTAATTTCATCGAAGTCATGGCTTTAGAAATTCGAGTGGCTTCATACTCACTGGCTTTCGTTCGCTTAATCATACCCTTTTTTGTTACTGAAACAATTTCTTCATTCGGATTATAAATGCAAGAAGAAACAATTTTTTCTTCAGGACTTAAGCTGACAATATTATTAACATGTTTACCTAATTCTTTCCATTTTGCTTCAGGAATTTTATGAACTGGCAAGAATAAATAATTTCCTAAATTTGTAAACAATAAAATATGATCTAAAGTAGTAACTTCAAACATATTGGTAATAAAGTCTCCCGGTTTCATTGTTGGTTCTTCTGTATTTGTTTGGAATACTTTAGTACTTACTCGTTTAATATAGCCTTCATTTGTAACAATAACTACAACATTTTCTTTAGGAATCATACTCTTTAAGTCAATTTTGATTTCCGTAACTTCATCTTTTATTTCAGTTCTTCTTGGTGTTGCATATTCTTTCTTAATTTGTTTTAATTCTGTTTTCATCACGTATTTTAAAGCTTCCTCATTTTCTAATATTTGAGTCCAAATATGCATATTTTTAGCAAGTTCTTTCATTCGTTCTTCAATATCTAAAATATCGGTATTCGTTAAACGATATAATTGTAATTCCACGATAGCCTTAGCTTGTTCAAAAGTAAAAGCATATTGTTCCTCTAAATTTTCAATCGCATTGCTTTTATTTTTACTAGAACGAATTGTCGCGATAACTTCATCTAAAATAGAAATAGCCTTAATTAATCCTTCTAAAATATGATAATCTTTTTTAGCCGCTTCCAAATCAAATTTCGTTCTTCTGGTAATCACTTCTTTTTGATGGGCAATAAAAGCATCTAAAATTTCTAAAACTCCTACGAGCTTAGGTCTTCGATTTACAATCGCGACCATATTAAAATTATAATTAATTTGTAAATCGGTATTTTTAAGTAAATAATTTAAAACCAATTCAGCATTGGCTTCCTTTTTTAAATCAATAACCAATCTTGCCATATTCTGCGTATCCGATTCATCAATAATATCGTTGATACCTTCAACTTTTTTATCTAATTTAATATCCGTAATCTTTTTAATCAATTGTTCTTTCACTACTTCATAAGGAATAGAATGAACAATAATTTGTTTTTTACTACCATTCTGAACAATTTCAGTTTTAGCTTTTAAAACAACCTTTCCTTTTCCTTTAGAATAAGCATCAATTAAACCTTGCTTTCCTTCAATAACTCCAGCCGTTGGAAAATCTGGACCAGGAAGAATATCCATGATCGTTTCTAATTTACAATTTGGCGAATCAATTCTTTTAATTGTCGCATCAATAACTTCTCCTAAATTATGAGTTGGAATATTAGTAGCATATCCAGCAGAAATACCCGTGGATCCATTAACCAATAAATTAGGAAATCCAGCTGGTAATACCGTAGGCTCTAAAGTTGTATCATCAAAATTATAAGCCATCTCAACAGTATTTTTCTTAATTGAACTAAGCATGACTCCGGCAAACTTAGAAAGTCTTGCTTCTGTATAACGCATTGCAGCCGGTCCATCGCCATCAATGGATCCATTATTTCCATGAACATCAATAAGCTTTTCACGCATCTTCCAGGCTTGAGACATTCGAATTAAAGCATCATAAATAGAAGAATCTCCATGAGGATGAAAATTACCCATAATTTCTCCCACAGCTTTGGCACTTTTTCGGTAAGGCTTATCATAAGTATACCCAGATAAATACATCCCATATAAAATTCTTCGTTGAACAGGTTTTAATCCATCACGAACATCTGGTAGAGCTCTTTCTTGAATAATCTCTTTAGCATATTTACCAAAACAATCGCCCATGATTTCTTCTAAACTGTATTCATAAATTTTTTCAACAATGGTTTTTTCTTCCTTCTTCTTGGCCATTTCATTCACTTCCCTGCATTATTTTTCCATTTAACTATCTATTTTCGAAAATCATCTTCTAAAGTAAAGTCGACATTTTCATTAATCCATTCTTTTCTTGGGGCTACTTCATCTCCCATTAACACATGAATTCTTTTTTCTGCTAAAGCAGCATCAGTAATCGAAACACGCATGAGTCTTCGATTTGCTGGATCCATCGTTGTTTCATAAAGTTCATCTGGATCCATTTCACCTAAACCTTTAAATCTTTGAACTTTGTAATTTCCTTTTAAAGTTTTTTTCTTTTCTTCCAATTCTTCATCCGTTGCAATATATTCTTTTCCTTTACTTGTTTCAATCGCATATAAAGGAGGTGTTGCAACATAAAGCATTCCTTGTTCAATTAAAGGACGCATAAAACGATAGAAGAAGGTAATTAAAAGAATTTGAATATGTGAACCATCCACGTCGGCATCGGTCATAATAATAACTTTACCATAATTGGATTCGGTATAATCAAAACTCTGTCCAAGACCAGCTCCAATAGCATATTCAATTTGTCTTAATTCGGCATTGGCTTCAATCTCATGTTGACTAGCTTTTTCACAATTCAAAACTTTTCCTCTTAAAGGAAGAATGGCTTGCGTTTCTCGATTACGAACTGGTTTAGCTGAACCTCCAGCTGAATCTCCTTCGACTAAGAAAAGTTCATTTTTCGCATAATCTTTACCTGTCGCCTTAGCAAGTTTTTCACTTAATACTCTTTCCTTATTGTTTTTTCCAGTTCCTTTTCTAACTTGTTCTCGAGCTTTTCTAGCCGCTTCTCTGGCATCTTTACTTTTTTGAGCCTTTTCTAAAATACTTAAAGCAATTTCCTTATTCTCTTCTAAAAAGAATTTTAAATTCTCATACGTAATACTTTCGACAACACTTCTGGCTTCTGGTGTTCCAAGTTTTCCTTTAGTTTGTCCTTCAAATTGCAATAAATCTTCAGGAATTCGAACTGCAATGATAGCACTTAAACCTTCTCGAACATCGCTTCCTTCTAAATTAGAATCTTTGCCCTTTAAAATTCCATTGGATTTCGCATAATCATTAAAAGCTTTCGTAATTCCTGTTTTAAATCCAACTTCATGACTTCCGCCATCACCAGTTTTAACATTGTTCACAAAAGATAAAATTTGTTCATTATAAGAATTGGTATACTGCATGGCAATATCTACTTCAATTTTATTCTTCGTTCCTGTAAAATGAATAGGTTTATGTAAAACGGTTTTATTTTCATTCATATATTCCACGAATGAAATAATTCCATTCTCATAATGATATTTAGCATTTAAATTATCTTCTTCATCTAAAACTTCTATCGTTACATTAGAAAGCAAAAAAGCACTTTCTTGCATTCTTTCACAAATCGTTGTAAAAGAAAAATTACAATTTTTAAAAATTTCCTTATCAGGTAAAAATGTAACAACAGTTCCGGTTTTTTTAGATTCACCAATCGTTTTTAAAGGACTTAAAACCTTGCCACCATCATGAAATTTTATTTGACTAATTTTTCCTTCACGATAAATAGTTACTTCCATATAAGTAGATAAAGCATTGACAACCGATCCACCAACACCATGTAATCCACCACTTACTTTATATCCAGATTCTTCAAATTTTCCACCTGCATGTAAAATCGTATAAATAACCTCAGGAGTACTTTTTCCGCTTTCATGACGACCAATAGGCACACCTCGCCCATTATCCATAACTGTAATCGAACCATCTTTATGTAAAACGATTTTTATAGAATCTCCATAACCATTAATAATCTCATCAATAGAATTATCGACAATTTCCCAAACTAAATGATGCATTCCTCGTTTATCTGTTGACCCGATATACATTCCTGGTCGCTTACGAACAGCTTCCAATCCTTCCAAGATTTTTATAGAGTGTTCATCATACGTATTTTTGTTTGCCATACTACTCACCTAAGACAGTATAACATAAAACTTGAATTTACGTAAAGTTGTAAAAGTCAAAAAAATGTCTAAAAATAAGCATTTTTCTTCTGTATAAACGCGTTTTGTGATAAGATATTGGAGCTATTGGAGGTTTTATGAAAAAAAATATATTAGAAAAATACACAAATTATATAAAAATAATGCAACAAAATGCTCGTTTAGAAAAACTAAAAAATCAACGAGCAAATCCAGGGATTTTAGATGAATCAAGAATTTTTCATTATAAAAGTGATATTTTACTTTCTCTTCTTTTAAATATTCAAAAAGAAGAAAACATTCCTTTTGATTCTTTTACAGCTTTTTTAGATTTTTCTTTTATAGAAAAAACTTTAATTGCATTTCCTTTAAATGAAAGATTTCAAATCATTGAACTTCTTTTAAAAAAATACATTCAAGCATTAAAAGAAATAGATGAAAAAAGCTTTATATTTGCTTTTAGCATTTTAGATCTTTCTGATGTTTTAGCGAAAGATTTTAATGAAGAAAAAAAGAAAATAGGTGCTCAAGAATATTTATCTCAAAAAGAAAATTTAACTCTTTTAGAAAGCATTTTTTCAAAACAATATTTTAAATTTGCCGAAGCCAAAAAATATTTAATTCATTTAGGATTCAATGAACACTTTGCTCATTTCTTTTTAAAATACTTACAAGAAAAATATCAAAAAAAAGTTCCTGTAATGCAAGATATTGTAAACTATTACTTTACAAATAACACGAGTTTTATTTATCAAGCTACTCAAAATGAAAAGATGAGAATACTTTTAGAAGAAGCATATTTTTCGAAAGAAAATATAGACATTCCCGTTCAAGAAGGAAGTAAAGAGTTTCATTTTGAAATTCTAAATTTACTTGAAGGAAACTATGGGGAAAATTTTATTGGATATTATGAAAATATTTATAAAATCCTAGAAACAGCCACCAAGAAAAAACAAGAAATTTTCTCTTTTTTAAGAAAAGTTCTTTTAAATGATTTATGTTATTTAGAACTTAAAAAGAAAAAAGAAGATTCCTATAAAATTTATGAAGAAGTAAAAAGAACATTTGAAAAAAACTTTTCTTCTCCTTTAGATCAAATAAACCAAAAAGAATTATTAGAAGCATTAACTAAAATTTCCTTTCCAGAAGAAATTAAAGAAGAATTTCTAAACTATTTACTAGCGAGTTATCAAGAAAAAACAAAACAAACACCTACAAATACTCCTGTCTATAAAAAGGAAGGCAAGAAAGAAAACTTTCAACAAGAAGTAACCACAGATCCTTTTTTAGAACAAGATTTAAAAGAACAAGAAAGAAGACAAATTTTATATTCTCTACTTACAAAAGAGGAAAAAGAAATTTATAATCAAGCTTTAGAATATCTTACTTCAGAAAATACAGCTATAAAAGGATATTGTAAAGAATTAGAAGAATGTAAAACATCTCTAAATGAAATCGCTGGATTTATTCAAGAAAAAACAGAAGAAAAACAAATAGCTCTTGCTTTAATAGAAATGGAAATAGAAAAAATCAAAGAAATCTTTTCTCAAATAAACATACTTATTCCTTATGAATTAAAACGAAAAAAATAATCTAGCCAAAAACTAGATTATTTTTTATATATATTATAGAAAGTATGTTGACCAGGATAAATAGCACTATCCCCTAACTCTTCTTCAATTCGCATTAATTCATTATACTTAGCAATTCGATCCGTTCTAGATAGTGAACCGGTTTTAATTTGGCCAGCATTAAAAGCAACCGCGATATGAGCAATTGTAGTATCTTCAGTTTCTCCTGAACGATGAGAAACAACTGCTGTATATCCATGTTTCTTAGCAAGTTCCATAGCATCAAAAGTTTCAGTCAATGTTCCAATTTGATTTACTTTTATCAAAATAGAATTTGCAATATCCTTTTCAATTCCTTCTTGCAAAATACTAGGATTCGTTACATATAAATCATCACCGACTAATTGGATTTTTTTGCCTAATTTTTCAGTAAGTTTTTTCCAGCCATCCCAGTCATTTTCCCCTAAACCATCTTCAATAGAAACAATTGGATATTTTGTAACCAACTCTTCATACCATGCAATCATTTCATCAGTTGTTTTACTTCCTCCATTGCTTTTCTTTAAATCATACATTTTCGTTTCTTTATTGTAAAATTCACTAGCAGCAACATCCATAGCAATGCAAATATCTTTTCCAGGAGTATATCCAGCACTTTCAATAGCTTCCATAATACATTTTAACGGAGCTTCATTATCTTCTAAATTTGGAGCAAATCCTCCTTCATCACCAACAGCCGTAACTTGACCTTTATCTTTTAAAACATTTTTTAAATGATGAAAAACTTCACTACCCATACGAATAGCTTCTTTAATAGATGTAGCTCCAACAGGCATAATCACAAATTCTTGGAAATCTACCGAACTATCGGCATGAGAACCTCCATTTAAAACATTCATCATTGGAACAGGCATCGTCTTAGCATTAAATCCTCCTAAATAACGATATAAAGGAAGACCATAATAATCGGCAGCAGCATGAGCTACAGCTAAACTAATTCCTAAAATTGCATTCGCTCCATATTTACTTTTATCCTTAGTACCATCTGCTTCAATTAAAGCATGATCAATTAGAACTTGATCGGTAACATCCATACCAATGACAACATCTTTTAAAATGGTATTAACATTTTCTACCGCTTTTAAAACTCCTTTTCCTAAATATCTACTTTTATCCCCATCTCTTAATTCCAATGCTTCTCGTTCACCAGTTGAAGCGCCACTTGGAACAATTGCTCTTCCACATGCTCCACTTTCAGTAAACACTTCTACTTCAACAGTAGGATTTCCTCTAGAGTCTAATACTTCACGAGCATGTACATCAATTATTCTTGACATAAATATCACTTTTCCTTCCTTGTTTATTGTATCACAATTTTTAAACAATGATAAAAAAAGAATCAACTTTAAAAGATTGATTTCTTAATTTCTAACTCAAAATTTAGTACACTTCCCACATTTGGAACACCCATTACAAATAGGTCTTGAACCACATTCTTCACATTTCTCCCAAAAAAAAGGTTGATAAATTTCTTCTTTATTTAAAGGATTTAAAAATTCATCATATAATTTCCAATTTATTTTTTTTCCTTCAAAATTCATTTTTGATTTATAAGCCATTTTAGCTTGCAGATCTTTATTTTTTAAAATATAGGTTTTACCATCTTTAATAAATTTTGTGCCTGTTTCGATAAAACAAAACTTCACATTATATTTTACACATTCTTCTCTTAAACTTTTGACCCATTCAAAATCACAAGGACGAGCACCATCATAATTTTCCCCACCGACAATCACTTGTTCTAATTGATTCAAAGCTAAATATTTTTCTATGGTAACAGGCCCAATGAAAGGTGCACACATAATTCCTTTATGCTTAGCTGGAATACTTAATAATATAGGAATTCTCTCATCAGCTCGCTTTTGATTTTCACAAGTAACATTCAAAAAAATATTTTCCCAACCATCTTCCCAATCTTTAGGCAAACATTTTTGAATACGATCCGCTCTTTTCGTGAGAAGGAAAAAAACAACATCTTTTCGAATCCGCATGATATCCCAAGCTTCTTCTCGCCACGAATCCGCTTCTTCCAAGAAAAAATCTGAAGACATACAAACTCTTATCTGTTCGCCGCTTTTTATTTTATATGAACCATCTTTATTTTTCATAAGTGGATAACGCATATTTTTTGTTTTATAAATTTCACTTCCATTTTTATTTCCATGAACTTTATCCAAAAAATACATATAACAATGAGCACAACCTTCACTTATCTTAGTACAACCATGCCATGGACTCCAAATATCATGCACTTTATATCACCTTAAAAACCATTTTATAACAAGAATCACATTTTTCATAGATGGCAACGGCATTTTCTTGGTTCATCAATAGCACTCTAGGAGCATTAATTTCTAAATATAAAACATTACCATTTTGAATTCTCTTTTTTATTTCTTCAGTAATTTGAACTCTTGGATAAGAAAAAAGATCTTCTAATTTTTTTAAAGGCGTATTTTCAGAAATATCTTCCAAATCAGAACAATCCTCTAAATGAAAATTTCCTTGTTTAGTTCTCGTAAGTTCTTGCATAACCCCATATTCTTGCATTTCACTAGCCAAATCTTTAATTAAACTACGAATATACGTTCCTTTTGAAACAGTTGTCTTAAATGTAATGGTATCCTTTTCAATTTTTAAAATTTCTAAATTTTTAATTTGAACTTTTCTTTTAGGCAATTCTACTTCTTCATTTTCTCTTGCATATTCATACAGTTTTTTACCATTTATTTTAACGGCTGAATAAAGAGGAACCGTTTGCCAATATTCTTTTGGAAAATTTTGAAAAACAGAACAAATTCTTTCTTGAGAAACTTGAACCTTTTTTTCTTTTAAAATAGTCCCAGTAACATCTAAAGTATCCGTTAAATATCCTAGTTTCATCACAACTACATATTCTTTTTCTTCACTAGTTAATTCTTGAACCAATTTGGTATACTTTCCTAAACATAAAATCAAAACCCCTGTGGCTAAAGGATCTAAAGTCCCAGTATGCCCAACTTTTTTAGTATGATAAATTTTAGATACTCGATTTACAACATCACGACTTGTCATATCTTTAGGCTTATTAACGAATAAAATTCCATCAATCATTCCCTTAATCCTTTCTCATAGTATTTACGAACTTTCGTTCTTGCTAAAGCAGTTTTGGCTTCCGTTGACCAATGAAAATCAGGAATAGCATCTGCTGAAGTTACAATTTCTACTAAATCATTATTTTTTAATTCATATAAAGGAGAAACAAGTTTACCATTTACAAAAGCTTGAGATAAAGTATTTCCTAAATCCGTATGAATTCCATAGGCAAAATCAACAACAGTTGCTCCAGCTGGAAGTTCTCTTAATTCTCCTTTAGGAGTTTGAACATAAATCTTTTTAGAAAAAACATCATTTAACAAATTTTCATAAAAAGTTCGATCACTTAAATTTTCATTATTAAGTCCCATTAAAAATGGAAATATTTTCTTTTTATATTGATCGTCTTTTTCATAAGTACAAGGTGAGATACCATATACAGCCACATTCTCCATTTCTTGCGTTCTTATTCGTACATGAACATAATGTGGATCAACATTTTCTTTTTTTGGACTTAAAACTACCGAATGAAGCGATTGATATCCATTAGGTTTCGGACTACTGATATAATCATTAATAGTATAAGGAACATTTGGATAAGCTTTGTCTACAACTCTTAAAGTTAAATAACACATATCCTCAGTTGGAACAAGAACTTTTATTCCTAACAGATCGTTCATATTCATAATATTAGGATCCCCTTTTAAATTTAAGTATATTCCATATAAATTTTTTATTTTTTTTCGAATTTCATTAGGAATATGTTTTTGATTTAACCTTTCTTGAATTTCGTAGATCATCTCTTTTAATATAGGATCATAACGTGTAAGCAATAAATTACGTTCTCCTAAAAGAGTTTGATAATAATCAGGATAAGCATACTTAAAAGCAAGATCAGATAATTCATTCGCGATCCGAAAAGCTCCAATTAATCTAGCAATCGGAACATATACCTTTAAAGTTTCAAAAGATTTCTCTTTTTTCTTATCATCAGACATATATTGTAAAGTTCGCATATTGTGTAATCGATCCGCTAATTTTACAATAATAATTCGAATATCATTTACACAACTAGCAACAAATTTCCGAATGGTTTTCTGTTCTAAAACTTCTTTAGTTAAATCCCCTTCTGGAAAATTAGTGATTTTCGTTACTCCATCAACAATATTAGCAATTTTGCCACCAAATTCTTTAACAATTTCACTTAATGGAGTATTGGTATCCTCCACAACATCGTGAAGCAAACCGGCACACACTGCATAAACATCTTGCTTACAATCAATCAAGATTTGAGCCACGGCAATTGGATGAATAATATAAGGTTCCCCACTTTTTCTAAATTGATTTTCATGCTTTTTTACTGCATAATTATAAGCCTTTTCAATTAATTTTACATCCTTTGAAGTAAATCTTTCCAAGCCATTTAAGTTCATAGATACTACCTCCTTAAAATCAAAAAAACAGGCAAAATTATACCCGTTTATTGGCAACAGAAGTGGTTAAAAAGAAAATATTTTTGTAACATAAGACCACACTTCTTTCTAATTGCTACAATACTATCATTTCATTATTTATTTGTCAAATATTTTTTCAAAAAAAGAGAAAAGTTTTAGCACTCTTCTCTAATTAATTCTGTTCACGGAAACAGAAGCTGAATAAAGATCGTTAGCAACCAATTCAATATCTACACCAGATGTATTAAAGAATTTGAATTTTGAATTAGCTGGTGCACTAAAGATTGCATTACCGCTTATTGTTCCAGTTGCACATGGATACACAGCATTATGTGTAGAAGAATGAGCAATTAATGCATCAAATGGAACTACTTGATGGAATTCAATTCCCAATACTCTAGGTCCACATAGTCCAGATGTATCTTTATTTCGAACATTAATCCACCAATGAATCATATATTCACCAGCTGTCGGAACGGTAAATTCCCCTGTCGTTGGATCATAAGTGATTTCATTAAGAAGATTCGGAACATTAAACTTAACAGATTCAGTTGCAGGTATTCCTGAATTACTTTCATCATGAACCATTGCAAAAGAATTAAAGTTTGTACCTGCAGGTCCGGTTGGTCCAGTAGGTCCAGTTGGTCCGGTAGTACCAGCAGTTCCTTGTGGTCCCGTTGGTCCTGTAGATCCTATTAGTCCTTGTGGTCCGGTTGGGCCTTGAAGTCCTTGTGGTCCGGTTGGACCTGTTGGTCCAGTTGGTCCTATTAATCCTTGTAATCCCGTTAATCCTTGAGGTCCTTGTGGTCCAGTTGGTCCCGTTGGTCCTTGACAACATGGTCCGGTTGGGCCAGTTGGTCCTGTTGCTCCTCTAGGTCCTGTAGGTCCTGTTGCTCCAGTAGTTCCCGTTGCCCCTGTATCTCCAGTTCTTCCTTGAGGTCCAGTCGGTCCAGTAATACCACAATCACCAGAAGGTCCTCTAGGTCCGGTTGGTCCGGTTGGTCCTGTTGGGCCAGTCTTACAACGATCAACTAAACAGTCAACTACTTCACATAAGCAATCATTTTTACATTCTGTTTCATATGTTTCTAAATTCACTTAAATTTCTCCTTTCACTTTATGTTTATTCGAAATTTATTTTTTTGACTTGGCAGATATCCCGAGAAAAGAAAAAAACATAGATTTTTTCTCTATGCTTCTTCATTTTTATGAATTTTCTCAATAATTTGATCTATTTTATTTCCATATTCTATAGATTCATCATAAACAAATTTCAATTTTGGAGTTTGTCTTAAATCCATTTTTTCAGCAACTTTTCTTCGAACAAAATCACTTGCTTCATCTAATTCTTTTTCTAAAATTTCCTTTTTTAAATCTTTCATACTTGTAAAATATATTTTTGCATAAGATAAATCCTTAGCTACATCCGCAGCCGTGATTGTAATCGTATGCATTAACTCATCACGAGTTTCATTAGCCAATATTTCAGAAATAGTTTTAACTAATTCAGAATTAATTCTTTCTAATTTAATACTCATCTTTTAATCTCCACCATTTCATAATCTTCTATAATATCGCCTTCTTTAATATCGCTAAAGTTTTCTAGAGTAATTCCACACTCAAATCCTTTTTTTACTTCCTTAACTACATCTTTTTCTCGTTGAATAGAAGCAATATGGCCGTCATAAATAATCACACCATCACGAATAACTCGAGCATTTGTTCCGCTCTTAACAATTCCATCTAAAACATAACATCCGGCGATTTTTCCAATTTTTGAAAAAGTAAAAATTTTTCTTATTTCAGCATTTCCTAAAACTTTTTCTTCAAATTCTGGATCTAACATACCTTTCATAGCAAGTTCCATTTCTTCAATAACCTTATATATAATTGTATATAAACGAATATCAACACTATATTCTTTTGCAACTTCTTTAGTGATAGCAGAAGGCATAACATTAAATCCAATAACTAAAGCATTTGAAGCATTAGCTAAAACAACATCACTTTCTGTAATTGTTCCAATACCACTGCGAATTACATTTACTTTAACACCTTCAACATCAATTTTTTCTAAAGCATGTTTAACAGCTTCCTCACTACCACGAACATCTGCTTTTAAAATGACATTAATTTCTTTTTGACCAGATTTAATCTTAGCAAACAAATCATCTAAAGAAACAACTTCTTTTTTATTTTTATTTTGTTTAGCCGCATCGGCTCTTTTAGCTGCAACATGTTTGGCTTCACTTTCAGTTTCAAAAGCCATGAACTTATCTCCAGCACTCGGATTATCTGATAATCCAGTGATTTCTACTGGAGTAGAAGGACCTGCTTCAACAATGGAAATTCCTAAATCATTTTTCATTGTTCTAACTCTTCCAAAAAAAGTACCTACTACTATTGGATCTCCTAAACGAAGAGTACCATTTTGAATTAACAATGAAGCAACTCCACCAATATTTTTATCCAATTTAGATTCAATAACCGTTCCCATTGCATAACGATTTGGATTTGCTTTATAGCCATTGACTTCACTAATGGTTTGAATCGTTTCAAGCAATAAATCAACACCTTCACCTGTTTGAGCAGAGATCTTAACAAATGGAACATCGCCACCCCATTCTTCAGGCATAATTCCGTTCTCACTCATCTCTTGCATTACTCTTTCAATATTAATATTTGGTTTATCAATTTTATTAATAGCCACAATTATCGGAACATTAGCACTTTTAGCATGGTCAATAGCTTCTTTTGTCTGAGGCATAACTCCATCATCAGCCGCGACAATAATAATAACAATATCTGTTACACTTGCTCCACGAGCCCGCATTTCAGTAAATGCAGCATGACCTGGTGTATCAATAAATGTGATTTTTTGGCCATTGTGTTCAATTTGATAAGCTCCAATATGTTGAGTGATTCCTCCGAATTCTGTATCCACGACTTTACTATGACGAATATAATCTAAAAGTGTTGTCTTACCATGATCAACATGTCCCATAATAGTAACAACAGCTGGCCGCAACACCAAATCACTTTCATTATCGGTTACCTCATACTCTTCAAAATTAGAGACATCCTGTGTTTCTTCTTTCTTTAAAGTTTTTTGATAGTCTAAAGCAATAATCTCAGCATTTTCAAAAGAAATTTCTTGATTTAAAGAAACCATTAAACCTAAAGACATTAATTTTTTAATAATATCAGTACCACTAATATTTAATTCATTCGCTAAATCAGCAACTGTCATGCCGTTTTTATATAAAACAACATCTTCTTGAGCTTGATTTGTCATCAATTTTTCTTTATGCTTATACATTTCTTTACGTTTGTTGAAATACTCAGACTTACTTGATTCAATTTCACTACGTTTCTTTAATTTTTGTTTCTTCGTCTCCGGATTCATTGTATGAATATTTGTACTAAGCACAAGATCTTCAACAACTTCATCCATGCTATCTTCTTCTTCATAGGTAGATTCGCTATCCGTACTAATTAAATTAGTAGCAAAATCCAAATTAATTACATCATCATCAGATAAAACATCATCCGCGTTTTTTACATCAATTCCTAAAGACTCACACTTCTTTAAAATTTCAGCAACTGATAACGATACACTTTCTGCATATTCCTTTACAGTCATAAATAACACATCCTTTCTATTAATAAAAATATTTTCTAAAACTTTAATTCGTTTTCCCTTTTACCTTATATTTTAATCCTCTTGAACTTTCTTCATAAGTTCATCATAAATATTAAGAGGAACCTCTACACCCAATGCTCTATCTAAAGCTTTACTTTTTTGAGCCTTTAAAATAACTTCTTTCGATAATTTTAAATAAGCTCCTTTTCCATTTTTCTTTCCTTGAAGATCAATTTCCACATTTCCTTCAGGTGTTCTTACAATTCGAATGAGTTCTCTTTTTTCACATTTTTCTTTAGTAACTACACAAGTTCGCATTGGAATTTTTTTTGCTTTCATATTCTAGCCTCCTTCTTTATTTTAAAACGCGTTTAAGAAGTATGGGTTCAAGACTAGACCAAGGACAAGCTGCCGCCTTTTCATGACCACCGCCACCAGGATATTTCTCTGCTAAACTTCGTACTTTGACATTTTCTTTTAAAGCCCGAAAAGAAACACTTTGATTATCCATTGCAAATAACATTAAAATATCTAAATCAGGTCGTTCTTGTCGTAAATATTCAGCTAAGTCATTACGTAAAGCATAACTACCAAATACCATTCCCACTTGATAATCTTGATAAGAATCCACAAAAACACGACTAGCTAACTCTTTTATTTGTTGAGTATTTGTAAATTCTTGCATCTGAATCCATTTTTTCTCTTCTAAAGTATATTCCATACTTTCTTCACGTTGAAGCTTCTCTAAAAAATGATAATAATAACCATAACTCCCTAAAAATTGAAATAAAGTTTGTAAATAAAAGGAATCTTTATCATCAAGTTTTTTCCATTCCCAAGTATCATGTAATCTGGTTTTTTCAACAAATTGCATAACAATCTTTTTCTTTAATAATTCATCTTTTGTAGTACGAACTAAATAATCATAATACAAACTTGTACCACAACAAGAAATACCATCTTTTTTAACATAAGAAGTTACAAATGAATACTCCGCTGTCATTTTATCAATAGAAGTTTGATGATGATCAAAAACATGAAATTTTAAAGCAAGATCTGGATCTTGATCAATCCTTTGTAAAATAGAATCACTCGGACATAAATCGGTTATCAAAATCTGCGAATATTTTTGAAATTCTTTCTTATTTATAAACTCCTCTAAAAATTGATCTAGCTCTGAAATGTTTTTACATAAAGTAAAATCTAAATCTCTGGTAAGTAACTTCGTTAAAACAACACTTCCAAGACCATCTGGATCATCACGATGAGTAAACAATTTAATCATTATTTTTATTTCCTTCTTCATTGATTTGAGCAAGAGTCTTAATATCAATTTTGTATTTAGTCAATTTACTAGCTAACTTAATATTAGAACCTTTTTTACCAATAGCTAAAGAAAGATTATCATCAGTAACAATAGCTAAAGCTTCTTTTTTCATAGGATCAATGATATTTACTGTAACATTTTTTGCAGGAGATAATGCATTTGCAATAAACTCTTCTGGATTTTCTGAATAACGAATCAAATCTACCTTTTCGCCATTCAATTCCTTTAAAATGTTAGCAATTCTTGTTCCACCAGCACCTATACAAGCTCCAATTGGATCTACTCTTTCATCTCTTGAAAAAACTGCAACTTTACTACGAATTCCTGCTTCTCTTACTACAGAATAAAGTTCAATGGTTCCATCGACAAGTTCTGGAATTTCTGTTTCAAACAATCTTCTCACAAACCCATAATGTTTTCTTGAGCAAAGAATTAAAGGACCTTTAGTAGTTTCTTCTACTTTTGTTATATATACTTTAATACTAGATCCCATTTTAACAACTTCACCAGGTATCATTTCACTTTTAGGTAGAATTCCTCTCGATTTTCCTAGATCCACATAATAATTTTTTTGATCTTCCATTGCAAGCATTCCAACCATCATCTCGCCTGCTTTATCATGAAATTCTTCCATAATAGAAGCTCTTTCAGCTTCACGAATTTTTTGAGTCAATACTTGTTTAGCTGTACCAGCAGCAACTCTTCCGAAATCTTTAGGAGTTACCTCTTTTTCAATCGTTTCTCCAACCTCGATTGTCGGATCAATTTCTTTCGCATCTTCTAAAAGGATTTGAGCATCTACATTAACCTCTGGTGGAATACGTACAATATTTCCTTCTTCATCCACGGTTTCAGTTCCATCATCATAATCATCTACAACTACATAATAAGAATAAACTCGAATATCTCCTGTATCACGATTTATTTTTACTTTTACGTTGGTTTTAGAATTAAAATTTTTCTTATACGCAGTAGCTAAAGCCAATTCCATAGCTTCATACACTACATCTTTGCTAATATTTTTTTCTTCAGTAATATGATCTAATGCCTTAATAAACTCTTTTGCATTCATTTTTACTCGCCTCTTTCTTTACTGGATACATCTAATATGTAAGATTCATCAATTACATCAATTTCGTCTAAAATTGGATTAATAATATTTGTCGCTTCAACTATTGTATCTAAGTCTATTCCATTTACCTTATCTAAAGTAATTCTTAAAAAAGAATAAGATCCTTCCTTTTCAAAAGAAATATCATCCACAATAATCTCCATATCTTTCAATGGTTTTTCAATTGCACTCCGCACCTTTTCTAACACGTACATCCTCACCCTTTCCAATAATAAAAGTGGGAATTTCTGCCCACTTAAATCTGATATTCGTATTATAACAGCTTTTTTTTGATTTGTAAAATGTTTTCAATTTTTATTTTATTGTTCCATTATAAACTGTCTTAGTATCACTAATAGCAATAAAGGCATCTGGATCATTTTTTTTAATTAAATTTTGTACTTTTTTTAAACTTTTTTTATTCACTTCTAAAAAAATCATAATTTTAGGACTACTATTAAACCCACTTTCAATGTTTAAAATAT
>CALVPL010000087.1 GCA_944351315.1 uncultured Bacilli bacterium
ACTTTAAATACCAATAATGTTTGGGATCAAAATGCAAATATTAAACCAGAATACTGGGCTTTAATAGATCCTCAAACAAATCAGGTCATTTCCATAAATCAAACTGAAGAAAAAGATTTTGTTATTGGAAAACTAGTAAACAAAAATATAACAAATAACCAAAAAGAAATATCTAAATATACGGTGAAAAAAACTTTACAATATCAAGAATATTTAACGAAAGATATTAAAGATGAACAATTACCTTTACAAAAAAAATTAGCCAATATATTAGGAACAGAAATAATTATTGATAAAGAAAAAATAAAAATCAATGATTATATATTTGCCAATTTTGAAAAAGAAATTAAATCAAAAATTAAAGAATTAATTGATATTTTAATAAACTCAAAATATACAGCAATTACTCTATACTATGACAATTTATTTAATCAAATATTAAAAGAATACAATAATACTAAAAGAATAAATCAAGAAAAAATAAAACTATGTATAGAAATAATGAACAATTACTATGAAGGAGTAATTGGCATAGATAATTTTTTTAACGTATAAAAATTTGCCTTAAATAGGCATTTTTTTATAAGTATTTGCAAAATAATTATGTATTTACTATAATGATAGTGAATTTAATATTTATATTATTATTTAAATAAAAAAGGCATCTGAAACAACTTAGTTGTATTCAGGTGCCTATCACAAAAACTAGGGATAGCATCTGATTTAACTTCAGATGTATCCTGTTATTATTATAACCAAAATTCCTTGATATATACATAATAAAATCAATTTTTTTTAATTGTTCAACAATTTAAAGTATATTTTCAGCTTTCATTAAATAACGAGTTTCTGTTTCTTCTAAAACTTTAAACCCCAATCTTTTATACAAGTGAATGGCTTTCTGATTCTTTTTATAAACCAACAAATAAACAATAGTATATTGTTTTAAGATATCACATATTATAGAAGTTCCAATTCCTTGATTTCGATACAAACTTTCCAAATAAATCTCATCTAATAGATACCCATCTTTATAAGGTCTAACTAAAACACAACCAACATTATTTTCATTCACAACTATAAGATTATATAATTGAATATTTTCTTTTACATTTTTATGTACATAATTTTTAATTTCAGAAAGTTCTTCTACAGACAAATCACTTGCATATTCAAGAATAGTTTGAATCTTCCATTTTTCTAATAATGGAAGATTTTTCTTTTGAGCTTCTTTAAGAATATATTTAAAATTTTCCATTATATAATCACTTACGACCTTGCGTCCCCGGATTTAATTCATATTCTAAAGCTTTACGTTCTACTTCTTTAGCTAATCCATTATGATTAAAACTCATATCATATAGTGTTTGTCTAATTAAATAATTACTAATAAAATTCTCAAAAGTTTTTTCATTCATTTCCTTAGCAGCTTCTAAATACAAAGCCATACTACTATACTGTGAGTGATTATATATACGATAAGTACTACACTGAGGAACAAAAGAAGAATTAACAAATTCAGGTAAATCTGAAATTTGACCATCTAATAATTGAGCAATATACTCTTTATAACTATCCAAACTATATCCTTTACTCATTAATACTAAGGCAATCGCATGCATTCCATTAAATAGTGTCTCTTTAGAAATTTGTTCGATATATTTCTGAACTACAGAAGAACGAATTGTTCCAAAATCATGCAAAAATTGACTATTATCTTTATTTTGAAACAAATATACAGGCTTATATGTATATAACTCTTTTCCGTTTTTTATAATTACTGGTACTTGTTCATTATTTTCATTATTAGAAATTGTATAAACAGAAGAGGCCGTTATATACATTCCGTTTTTTGCCAAAAACCTCTTGGTTTTTTCATAAATTTTATAATTCATAATAAAATCTCCCTAAATATATATTAACATAACCAAAACTTTTAATCAAACTACACTACTATAACCCGGCCATCCAAATTACAAATATAAACCCATGGCAACATATTTTTTATTTCTTCTAATACCTTATTATCTTTTTCATAATTCCTCCCGACTAAAATTCCAGCAATAAAATTAGTAGGTATTCCAAATAAAATAGCACTTTCCCTATCCGTAAAAAAATCATTTTTATTTTTTCTATCATGAAGAAATTTAAAATAATATCCTTCATGAATAAATGGTTTTACATTCTCATCTGAAATAAAATCTGTAAGAATATCTTTTTCTAGCAAGTTTTTCACACAAGAATTAGCAACATTAAATATTATACCAATTTGTACTTCATTTTGAATTAAACTGGGCATAAATCTTGCTTCTTTTGTTTGTTCCATATTCCAACGAAAAATATTGTTCTTTTTAATATTCTCAAAAACGTTAGTCATTTTAGAATATGGTATAACTTCAGTTTTTAAAATATGACGTGAAGAATCTTCATAACCAATCGTACCACCACTATAAAAATCAATATAGTCTTTTAACAAAAAATCTTTTTTTAAATTCCAAACACCTACAGAAAAAGGATATTTAGAATTCCTACCACCGACAAAAGCTCCAGCAATAAGTCCATTGCCTACAATTTCTTTTAAACCATCTATATTCTTATAAGTTCCATGAAGTAATGTATCTTTAGATAAATATACATTATCGCCAATTTTATAGTTATGCTGTTCTAAAGAGTACTCACACAAATCAAAATAAGTCTCAATTTGTTCATTCAAAATCATTCTGGACTTTTTATTTTTTATTTTTTTCTTAACAATTTTTAAATAATCATTTTTATTCATAAAAAATCTTTCAAAAAAGAAAATATATTTCTATACTTTCTATTTATTTGGATCCACCAAAATTTTAACGGCAGGATCTACTCCACTTGTCAATCTTTCATAAGCTTGTTGTACCTCTTCTAATGAAACAACATCATCTACAAACTTCATAACTTCAATTTGTTTATTTGCAATTAAATCGATACAAGTTTGAAATTCTTCTTTTGTATATGCAATAGCTCCTTTCATAGTTAGCTCGCTCATTACGCCAACAACAGTTGGAATATTTATTGCACCAAGAGCTACACCAACTAAAACAATCATTCCACCAGGTTTACAAGTCATTAAAGCACTAGAAACTGCTTTATCATTTCCACAACATTCAATAACCACATCAAATCCATTACCATTGGTATCTTCCATAACTTGCTTCATAAAATCTTCGCTAGTCGCATCATAATACTTATCAGCAACGCCCAAACTAACAGACTTTTCTGCTCTTTTCAT
>CALVPL010000088.1 GCA_944351315.1 uncultured Bacilli bacterium
CAAGAAATAAAAAAACATGGAAAAATTCATTTTTCTTTAAAATTTATTTGTATGGATCCTGGATATAAAGAAGAACATCTTTTAAAGATAAAAGAAAATGCTGAGAAATTAAATATTCCATTAGAAATTTTTCAAACAAACGTGTTTGATGTATCCAATCTTTTAAATGAAAAACATCCTTGTTATTTATGTGCTCGAATGCGAAGAGGCTATTTATATGATTATGCCAAAAAACTAGGATGCAACAAAATTGCTTTAGCTCATCATTTTGACGATGTAATTGAAACAATCTTATTAGCGATGTTTTACAGTGGTTCATTTAAAACAATGATGCCAAGAGTAAAAAGCGATCATTTTGAAAACATGGAACTAATCCGTCCTCTTTATTTTGTGAGAGAAAACGATATCATAAGTTGGGCTAAATATAATCATTTAGAATTTTTAAACTGTGGTTGTAAATTTGTTTTACAAAAACAAGATAGTAAACGAAAAGAAATTAAAGATTTACTAAAAGAATTACGCAAAACAAATCCATATATTGATAAAAATATTTACCGAAGTACCGAAAAAGTAAATTTACAAACAATAATTTCTTATCAAAATAAAGACAAAATCGAATCCGTATTAAACGAAAAAGAATAGGAGAGAAGTATGGAGACATATAGCTATATTTTTATAATTGGAATCATGACTTTAGGATCTTCCTTGATTATGTTTTTAGCCGATCAAAAAACTAAGAAACTGGATAAAAACCATTTCATTTTAAAATATCATACATCCGTATCGATTGTAGTATTGTTAATGTGTGCTTTAAGTGTAGGATTGCAAATTCTTGCTCTAACATATCAAGGATTTTCCATGAATGATTTACCATTTTATTTGCTTTTTAGCGGAATTTTTTTCTTCTTTCTTTTTACACTTTTCTTTATTCGACGTTTTAAAGTTTATGTAAAAGATAATTTGATTTATGTAATTCCTCATTTTGGCAAACCGCGAAAATTCACCATAGATGATATCACAAGAACAGTAGTAAAAGGGGATCGAGTACAAGAAATACAAGTTTTTTGTGGAAAGAAAAAGGTTTTGAGCTTTTCTAAATTATGTATTGGATATCAACTTATGATAGATCGTTTAGAATTGTTTATTTAGATAGAATGTTTATATATTAATATAATAACTTCTTAAAGAAAGAACTAGTAAATCATTGTTAATGAGAAATTAACGATTTTAGCTTTTATTGAAGGTGCTTTAAAAAGGATAAAAAAAGAAAAAGTATGCCAGAAGAAAAAGAATCCTTAGAAATGTTAAGATCTGCTTCTAAATTATGGAAACGTTACTTATCAGAATATAATATTCAAATATTAAATGGTAATTTTTCTACTCAGGAATTAACAGATGATATCATATCAAGAGTATTGAAAGTTTTAAAAAAATAATATAATATACGTGATAGAGGTGAACAAAATGAAAAGTGTAACTATGGTAACAGGCAATATGGGAAAATGGAGAATTGCCAGCGATATTTTTAAAAAATATAATGTGGAATTAAAGCAAGCAAAAATTGAAACTCCGGAGATTCAATCTTATAATGTAGAAGATGTATCAAAATATTCAGCAATATATGCTGCAAAATATTTGAATACGAATGTAATTAAATCGGATGTTGGTTATTATATAGAAGCATTAAATGGATTTCCAGGAGTATTTTTAAAATATATTAATAATATGCTAACTAGTGAAGAAATATTGAAGTTAATGGAAGATAAAGAAGATAGAACAATTTATTTAAAAGAATGCTTGAGTTTTGCTACTCCTGAAGGAAAGATAAAGCAATTTACGAATGTTGAAAAAGCAACAATATATTTTAAGGCGATGGGAAATGGTAGTACTTTTGATAAAATTGTTGTCTTTGAAGAAGATAAACTTCCTAAATCAACAAATAGCGAAGAAAAAAATTTTGAACACTTTAAAAATCAATTACAAATTTATGATGAAATGGCAAAATATCTAGAAAGAGAGTTAAAAGATGAAGCAGAGTCAGGAGTATAATTTAACACGTATTCTAGAGAAAATAAAATTTTGAGTTGCCAATTTTTAAAAAATATATCAAATCTTCGCCAACAGATTTTTATTCCTTTTATTTACCTTAAACTTATAAGAAATCCGATATCTAAAGTAGCTATGTTATGATAGCTATTTTTTTAAACTCTCATATACTACCTTAGAAAGGTCGGGTTTAAATGAGATGTAGTGAATTAAAAATTGGAGAAAAAGCCATAATTCAAGAAATTCATTTAGAAGAACAAAAACAAGCAAAGCTATTTCATTTAGGATTAATAGAGAAAGAAGAAATTACTTGTAAATTTAAAAATCCTTTTCATTCACCAATTGCCTATCAAATTAAAGGTTGTGTTTTTGCTATGCGTAAAGAAGATGCCGATCAAATCGAGGTGGAAAAATGAAAAAGAAAAAAGCTTGTTTAATAGGAAATCCTAATGTAGGAAAATCCTCAATTTTTAATGCATTGACAGGTTCACTACAACACACAGGAAATTGGACGGGGAAAACAGTTGCCAATGAAGAAGGAGTTTTTGAATATTTAGATACCGAATGGAAATTAATTGATTTGCCAGGAACATATTCTTTAATCGGCGAAAGTCCAGAAGAAAAAATTGCCAGCAAATTTGTTTTAGAAAACGAGTATGATGTTGCCATTGTCGTCGCGGATGCTACAAATTTAGAACGAAGCATCGAAATAATTTTAGAAGTAATAGATGTAAAAGACAATGTAATCGTCTGTTTAAATCTAATGGATGAAGCTGAAAAAAGAAATATTATGATCGATGAAAAAAAATTAGCCAAAAATTTAAATGTACCAATAATATTAACAAGTGCCAAAGAAAAAAGAGGCTTTAAAGAACTTTTAGATACCATGAATAATTTAGAAAATGTTTTACCTTATACTTTAAATCATACAGCTAAAATAGAAAGATTTTGTGAATATTTCTTGCCAAAAATGGAAAGCAAGAAAAAAGGAAAAGCAATAGGTCTACTTTATGAAGAAAATAAAAATCTCCTTTCAATAGAAGATCAAAAAGTGTTAACCTTTTATACTAAATATATAACTTCAAAAGAAATTCGTGAAAGCTATCATGAAAACGCAAAACAAGTGTTAAGTGGAGTAATAGAAAGAAAAGAAGAAAAAGAAAAAAAAGAAGATCGTTTTTGGAACTTTTTATTTTCTAATCGTTTTACAAGCTTTCCTGTAATGATGATTCTTTTATTTGGAATCTTGTGGTTAACTATTTATTTTTCGAATATTCCATCGGATTTATTATTTAAATTTTTTGAATTTTTAGAAAAGCCCTTATATCAAATGCTATCTTTTTTACCTTCTTTTCTTTTAGATCCTTTAATTTATGGAGGATACCGAACTTTATACTGGGTAGTATCTGTAATGACACCGCCAATGTTAATCTTTTTTCCACTATTTTCTTTATTAGAAGATTATGGCTTATTACCAAGAATCGCTTTTAATTTAGATAAACCATTTTCTAAATGTGGTTCCTGTGGTAAACAAAGTCTAACAATGTGTATGGGTCTTGGTTGTAATGCTGTAGGAGTTACTGGAACCAGAATCATGGAATCTAAAAAAATGCGACTTTTGTCAATTTTAACCAATGTTTTCATGCCTTGTAATGGAAGATTTCCAGCAATGATCTGTATTATTGGAATGTTTTTTATAAGCGATCATACTTTAAAAGGAAGCCTTCTTTCAGCTTTAATTCTTCTGACTATAATTCTAGGAGGTATCCTTCTAACTTTCTTAGTTACAAAAGTTTTAAATTTCTTTTTATTAAAACAAGAAAAACCTATTTTTATTTTAGAATTGCCTTCATTTAGAAAACCAAAAATCTTAAGAACTATTTATTTTTCTTTAAAAGAAAAAGCCTTACACGTTTTAAAAAGAGCTATGATTGTTTCCTTTCCAGCTGGTTTATTCATTTACTTTTTAGCAAATATAACCATTTCAAATACTTCAATATTAATGTATTTAAAAGACTTTTTGAATCCACTTGGTCTTTTAATGGGATTGGATGGAGCAATTCTCTTAGCTTTTTTACTGGGACTTCCAGCCAATGAAATTGTCATTCCAATACTGATGCTTATTTACAGTGGAGGATCCATGCTTGTAAACTATGAATCTTTAGAAAGTCTAAAACTTTTATTTATAGAAAATCATTGGACCTGGCTCACAGCTTTAAATTTTCTGATTTTTTCTTTATCCCATTTTCCTTGTGCGACAACTCTTTTAACAATAAAAAAAGAAACCAATAGTGTACTCTATATGTGTTTAGCTTTTCTCATACCAACCTTAATAGGAATATTCTTATGCTTTTTAACAACCACAATTTTTCACTTAATAGGATAAAATTTATTTCCTAAGCCATATTATAAATGGGTGAAAAAATGAAAAATTATAGTATTTGGAATGAAGAACAAACTGAAATTCTTCCGAAAATAAGTGAAGATAAAAAAGTAGATATTTTAATTATAGGCGGTGGTTTAACAGGTATTTCTCTGTTATATCAATTAAGAAATAGTAACTTGAAAACGATTTTAGTCGAAAAAAATACTTGTGGCAGGGGAGTAACTTCAAAAAGTACTGCAAAAATCACATACCTTCAAGATTTACTAGTAACGGATTTTAAAGATGAACAAACAGCAAGTTTGTATTTAAAAAGTCAACAAGAAGCAATAAAAGAAATAAAAAAAATCATTACAACCGAAAAAATAGATTGTGATTTTGAAAAGTCTCCTTCTTATTTATTTACAAATGATTCTAAAAATATCAAAAAATTAGAACAACAATACACCTTTTTAAAAAAGAATCATGTAGCTGTAAAAAAAGAAAAATTAGAAAAAGTATTAAGTAAACTTTCTTTAAAAGCAGAAGATACGTATCTTTTTCATCCATTAAAATATCTTTTTCATTTAAAAGAAATTTTAAAAGATTCAATTTATGAAAATTCTCCAGTGCAAAAAATTCAAAAAACAGAAGAGGGTTACATCGCTTTAATCGGAAAATATCAAATTTCTTGCTCAAAAATAGTTATAGCAACTCATTATCCTTACTTTTTAAAACCTTTATTTTTTCCATTAAAAAATCATGTGGAAACTTCCTTTATTGGAGTAAAAAAAGAACAAAATTCGATTCCCTTTAGTGCAATAAGTATAGATAATCCAATTCTTTCTTTAAGAACATATCAAAATACTTTATTTTATTTAATCGATTCCATGCCAACAGGCAATATAAAAAATATAGAAAATCATTTTGAAAAATTAAAGAAAATTGCTTCATTTGATTATTTATGGAGTAATAAAGATATCATAACAAACGATAAAATACCTTATATTGGCCGAGTTTTTAAACAAGATAATTCCTTTCTAATTGCTTGTGGTTATAATACCTGGGGAATGACAAATGCATCTATTGCCGCGGTAGTATTAAAAGATATTTTACTTGAAAAAGAAAATCCTTTTGAAAAACTTTTTGATCCTCGAAGAAGTTTAAATTTCAAAAAAGTAGAGCAATTTCCGTTAGATATATTGTATACTGGTAAAGCAATTTTAAAAAGTACCAAAAAGAATACAAACAATCAAAAAATAAAAAAAGAAAAAAGAGATGGCCAAAGTGTTCTAATATACGTGGATGAAAAGGGAAAAGAACATATTGTGTTAAATCGTTGTCCGCATATGAAATGTGGATTAGTATTTAATGAAT
>CALVPL010000089.1 GCA_944351315.1 uncultured Bacilli bacterium
CTTTTTAACTTTTTTCTCTTTTGCTCTTAAGGATATTGATATTAATAAAATTCATTATGATAGTCTTGTACATG
Source organism: uncultured Bacilli bacterium (assembly GCA_944351315.1). Classification (GTDB taxonomy): domain Bacteria; phylum Bacillota_I; class Bacilli_A; order RF39; family UBA660; genus Ventrenecus. The sequence goes on from CALVPL010000089.1 coordinate 75, forward strand.
AAAAAAGTGATGAATTAGAATTAATCGTGTCAGATGTCGAAGGTATTTCAGAAGATGAAATGCAATTTTTAGAGGATCATTATCAGATATCTTTAGGAAAAAAATATTATCAAGGTGAGAATCCTTTGTATTTAAATTATCAAAATATCGTATTAACTTCTGATGCTCCTGCTTATTACAATAATATTATTTTATCTCAAGAAGTTTATTCTATTGAAAACTGGGAAACTATTGATTTATTAATGGGTAGAGTACCTACTAATTCTAATGAAATCGTTATTTCCGAATTTGTGGCCAATATGATTTTAAAAAAAGGGGTATTGACTTCAGATCAAACCTATTTTATGCCAAATTCTTTAGATGAACTTTTAAATTCTCATAAAGAAGTCTTATTTGGTGAAGTTCCTCTTGTTATTGTAGGTATTGAAAAAGACTCTTATCCTATACCAGAATTTTTGTTAGAAAAGAGTTATGATGCTTTAAATGATGAAGAGATTCGTTTATTGAATGATTATTCAGCAAGAAATTTTAAAACCAATCATATTTATGTTTTGCCAAGTTTTGAAAATTATTTATTGAGTTTTGAGAAAGTAGAAGTTTCTTTAGATAATATTTTTGTTAAAGTTAGAAATAATCAAGAATTATGGGAAATTATTGAACGTTATTCGAAACCTTCTTCTCATTTGGATATTTCAGATATTGTTAGTCAACGAATAGATATATATAAGGGGTTGTTAGAGTTTTTAAAAACTCTAGGTTTAGTAATTTTATTGTTTGTAATTGTTTTTTATTTTTTAAATTTACTTTATTTAACGAAAAATAGTATTGTAAATCATAATGAAGAGATTTGTCTTTTAAAAGAAAATGGTTTTTCTTTAGGGAATATTTTGGTAGTTTTTTTGTTTGAAATTCTTTTCTATATCATTTTAGCTATGATTTTTGGGTGGTTGTTTTATATGGGAAGTGAACTATTTATAAATAATTTTGTTTCTCAGTATTTATGTATTTATTTTCATGCTTTACATTTATCATTCTTCGTTTTGTTGGGGCTTATTTTTTTCCTTATCTTATCTTATTTTGGTGTTTTAGCTTTTAGTAAAGAAATTAAAAAGAAAAAGCTTGTTAGAATTGAAGAATAGTAGTAATGGGGTGTTTTTATGATTGAATTTAGAAATGTTTCTAAATCTTTTAAAGAAAAGAAAATTTTAAATCAAGTTCATTATACCTTTAATGATACAGGTTTTTATGTTCTTTTAGGGGAAAGTGGTGTTGGAAAAACAACTTTTTTAAATATTCTTTCTACTTTAGATCAAGATTATGAAGGCCAAATTTTTTATAATGAGAAACTTTTAGAGAAAAAAAGTTCATGTAGACAATTTTTAAATCAACAAGTTTCCTATTTTCACCAGGATCATTTATTGTTTAATCATTTAACAGTTATGGAAAATTTGACTTTATTTCATTCTTCTAAATCCACTTCTTTTTCTGTTTGGGAGTTATTAAAAGAATTTCGCTTAGAAAAATTTGCGGATAAAAAAGTGATGCAGCTTTCTCAAGGAGAAAAGAGAAGGGTTGCTCTTATTAGAACTCTTTTGAAGCCGGCAAATATCTATTTATTTGATGAACCTACATCTTTTTTAGATGATGAGAATAAAAGAAAAGTTTTGGAAAAACTAAAAACATTAAGTAAAGATTTTTTAGTCATTGTTGTTACACATGATCATGATGTTTTAGAGTATGCCGAGACTATTTTAAAACTAGAAAATGGCGATTTTACTCTTTTAAAAGAAGAAAAAGAAAAAAAGATGCGAGTATGGCAAGCTTCTCGTTATCAAATATCCTTATTAAATAGAAGTAAAATTGCTATTCATCATCTTTTTGATTTTAAAAAGAAAAGCTTTTTTTCTATTTGTATTTTGTTTTTGACCTTTACCTTTTTATTTCTTAGTTTAGTGATTAAGAATTTTGATCTTTATGAAATTGAGGCGAATACTTTAATAAAAAATAATTCTCAAATTGTCTTTTTTGATAAATCTACTTCTTTTTCTAATGAAGAAATAACATCACTTTCAAATTCTTTAAATACAGAGATTTTTGTGGGGAAAAAGTATTTTGTAGATGATAATTATTTGAATTTTTCTTATGATTATACTACTCCCATTTATTATCGTTATTTAAATGACACTTTTACATTCTATGAAATTACTCCAACTATTTTAGATGATGAAACCGTATTGGGATCTTTACCAACAAAACCAAATGAAATTCTGATTTCTAGTTATTTAGCCGATCTTCTTATATATTATACAGACTATCAGAATTATGAAGATGTTTTACAAAATGGACTTTTGAATTTGGGAGAATATTCTTTTAAAATTTCTGGTATTTATTTGCAAGAAGTTCAAGAATATGATTGTTTTAAGACTATGACAAAACCTAATTTGAATTTAAAAGAATCGGCACTTTATACATCTTTTTATGAGGAAGTTATGTCTTTTCAAAATATGATTTATGTAGCCAATAATTTTGTTTTGAAAAATGATAATGTTTCTTATACTATGGATCGAGTTTATGCTAAGTTATCTTCTAAAAAAGAATTTTTAAAAGCCTTTAAACTTCCTTTAGAAGATATGACTTATCATACAATGTATACAACTCGTGTTTTAAGTTATCAAAATGAACTTAGTTTTTTATCAAATCTTTTTCGGTATATTTCCTTGTTTTTTATACTTTTATATATAGTTATAGTCATAAACTATTTATTTAATACAGTTTCTAAATATCATAAAGAAAGAAAATTGTTTACGATAAATGGATTTTCAACTTTAAAGATTTTTAGTGTTTATTTTTTCGAAATTGTTTTTTTACAACTTTTGGCTATTT
>CALVPL010000090.1 GCA_944351315.1 uncultured Bacilli bacterium
CTTAAAAGTCCTAGAATTCCAGATAAATTATTAAAAAATCCTAAAATGAAAATTGTTCTTAGAGTATGGGGTGGAATTTTTATAATAGTTGGAATTTTATTAATTGTTTTCTCAATTATTTAATAACAAATTGCAATTTAATACTCTGATATAAAAATAGTGATTTGTAAAGGAGTTATCTATGAAAAAGAAAACTAAAATTATTATTTTGATTATTATTTGTTTAGTAATTTTAAGTGCTTTATATTTATATTATGAAAACACTAAATTGCAGGTTAGTACTTATAATATAATTAATCAGAATATACCTGTTGATTTTAATAATTATAAAATAGTACAGATATCGGATTTTCACAATACTAAATCTAAAATTTTAACTCATGATTTAATAGAAGAAATAAAAAAACAAAAACCAAACATTATTGTTTTAACAGGGTATTTGATTGATTCAAACAAAACAGATATAGATGTTGCAATAAACTTTTTAAAAGAAATTAACAGTATAGCACCTATATATTTCATTTCTGGTAATCATGAGGCGAGTATTCATAATTATTCAGAATTTAAGGATAAATTAGAACAAAATAAGGTGATTATTTTAGATAATAAAGTAGAGGTACTAAAAATAAATGAGTCAGAAATAAATTTAATAGGCATAGATGATCCTCGAATGGTTCATGAAAGTTACGTATCAGATTCCGAAATAGTAAATGTTGAAATAAATAATTTAAAATATGATGATACTAAATATAGTATACTATTATCTTATAGACCAGAATTGTTTGATACTTATGTAGAAAAAGAATTAGATTTGGTATTAGTGGGACATGCACATGGAGGGCAGATAAGATTACCATTTATAGGTGGGATTGGTGCTCCAAATCAAGGATTTTTTCCTAAGTATACAAGTGGAATATATGTTGAAAATAATACAACTATGGTAGTAAGTAGAGGCATTGGAAATAGTATTATACCTTTTAGAATAAATAACAGACCAAAATTAGTAGTTATCAGATTAAATGGTAAAAAATAAATTCTTTTTGATATTGTTTACTAGGGGTTATACCTAGTTTTTATTTAGTAGTGTTCTTATCTTTTTAATTTTTGGGATAAATGATATAATTGTTTTAATGAAATAGTAATTTGAAAGTGAGAATTAATTATGAATATGGGAAAAACTGGAATTTTGATGATTATATTAGGAAATGTATTGTATTTAGCTTATACTTTCTTTTGTGGTAATGAAATAACTTCATTTGATGAATTTAGTTCGGGATTATTACTGGGTTTAACTGTAGGAGTTAATTTAATAGGAATCATATTATTAGTGATGTATATTTCTAAAAAAGAGAAAAACAAATGATTTAGCTAAGAAAAGTAGGAGGTATAGAATGTATAAAACTGTTGTAATAGAATATTCACCAAAAGCGGATGATATGGCTTGGAAAATAGAAGAAAAAGCTAATGAAATGTTGCAAGAGGGATATGAATTAGTTACCATGGCAATTACAGGAACAGCAAAAGCGATTTTAGTGTTTAAAAAGTAAATAGAAAATGGAGGTTGTTATGAATCCTATTATAATATATGGCTCTTGTTATGGTTCAACGAAACAATATGCTGAAGTACTTTCAAAACGAACAAATATAGAAGCGATTTCTTTTAAAAATGTAAAGAAAATCAATGCATATAATACGATTATTTATTTAGGGGGGGTGTATGCTGGTGGAGTATTAGGAATGGCAAAAACAATAAAAAAGTTAAAGGATTTTTCAAATAAAAAGATTATTATTGTAACTGTCGGTCTTTCAGATCCAACAGATGAAGTTAATAAAAATAATATAAGGAATAATATAAAAAATCAAATCCAAAAAGAGATTTTTGAAAAAGCCAAAATATTTCATTTAAGAGGGGGCATAGATTATTCGAAATTAAATTTTGCTCATAAAACGATGATGAAGTTGCTTTATAATAGTGTTAAGAATTTGCCTGAAGAAAAGTTAACTGCTGAAGATAGAGCCATGATAGAAACTTATAATAAGAAAATTGATTTTATTGATTTTTCTAGTTTAGAACAAATAATTTCTGAAATATAAAAGTTATATTTGTTATTACCCTTGATATATTTCCTGTAATAAATGACTTTTACATTATAAAATAGTAGTGTGAAAGGAGAAAATTTATGAATCAAGAAAAAATTGGAAAATTTATTGCTAGTTGTCGAAAAAAGAAAAATATAACTCAACAGGAGTTAGCAGAAAAATTGGGCGTTTCAGATCGTACTATTGGAAATTGGGAAAATGGTAGAAATATGCCCGACTTAGCTTTGTTTAAACCGTTGTGTCAAGAACTTGATATTACTTTAAATGATTTAATGAGTGGTGAAAAAGTAAAACATAATGAATACCAAGAAAAATTAGAAGAAAATATACTTAATACTATTGATTATACTAATAAAAAAATTGAAAATCGTAACAGTGTTATTGGATTGATTTTTGTTGTATTTGGGGTGTTAATTTCAATTTCTGCTGTGGCCATATTTCCTAGTGAAAGTAGCTGGGGATCTATTTATTCTATTTTTGGAGCCATTGTCTCTTTAATAGGGATCAGTAGATTTACGAAGCGATTAACTCATGGTAAGAGATTATTATGTAATTTTGGGTATTTTTTCTTATTTGTATTTATATTGATGACAATAGATTATATTGGTGTTCTTAATATTCATCAAGCTCCAAGATTTTCTTTAAACAAGGTTTCTGGAGATCATGTCATTTATTATGATACATTATTTTACGATGTGGTTCGATGCAATGTGAATGAAGAAGATGAATTCTTTAAGGTGATGAAAAATCAAAAATATGATCCAGATAATATAGATGTTTTTTGTAAATAATCAATAGTTTTAATTCGGATAAATATATGGACATTGGTTTTGAAATTCGAAACAAATCCTTTTCATAAAAGAAGATTGTGGTTATTTTAAAGGATTGAATAGAAAAGTTCTTTGAAAATCTTTTCTTTTTTTGATAATATTTTTTTAGGTGATTATTTATGGAAATTATTTCTATGGAATTTGAAGATAAAAGTATTTCTTCTAAAGTTGATGATGCTTTTAAAGAATATGCTTTAGAAAATGAAGTATATAGTGATTATAAACCTTTTAGTTATGTAGCTAAAGAAAATAATCAAGTTCTTGGAGTAATTACTGGAAAAACTAGTTATGATGAAGTTCATATTCGAGATTTATTGGTTTTTAAAGAAGCTCGATGTAAGGGGATTGGCATGGCACTTATGAATCATGTTATAAATATTTATAAAAATATGGGGTATCGTTATATTACGTTGACGACTTATCAATTTCAAGCTCCAAAATTTTATGAGAAGTGTGGTTTTCAAATTGAGTTTGTAAGAGAAAATCAAGAAAATTCAAAACTTACAAAATATTTTTTTATTAAACATTTAAAGTGAGAAAATCTCAAGTGAGAAAATCTCACTTTCTTTTTTTGGGATGTTATGTTATTCTTAGCGTAAGAAGGTGAATATTATGAAAAAGAGAAGAATTGTCATTGTTCTTGTTTTGCTTTTCCTTGTCCTTTTTCTTGTCCCTATACCTAAAAAATATAAAGACGGTGGTACAATTGAATTTCAAGCTTTACTTTATCAAGTTACTAAGTATCACCAATTGGATATGGCTTATGAAGATGGATATAAAGATGGCATGGAAGTTAAAATTTTAGGGAATAGAGTTTATTATAAAATGGAAGAACCTATAGAAGAGGTCAGAAAAGAAGAGCCAAAAAGAGTGATTATGTTTCATGATCAATTTTTTTATGATACTGGAAAGGAAAGCAGTATTGTTGGGCGATGTGGAGTTATGGATGGCAAGATTCTTTCGCATGTTTCGGCTAGTGAATTGCCAACCAAAAATAATGAAGCTAATTTTGAAGGAGATTATGAGTATCAAGTTATTGATGCGAATACTATTGAACTATTGATTGATAATCATTGGATTGTTTTTAAAACTTTAGATTCGGATTTTTAAATTTGAAAATGTTTGAGGTTGGCGATTTATTGGAAATTGTGTATAATAGTTTATAGTATTGGAGTAGAATATGAAAAAGATCATTCGTGGAATTTTTACTTTTTTCTTGATTCTTTTTTTAGGAATAATACCTAGTGCATTTGGGTTAAAAAAGATAATTTCGGAAAATATTTTTGGAACTTATTTTAAACAAGAAATTATTAATGAGTATTTGAATGATTATTCAGATTCAAAAAAAGAAGAAGTAAAACAAAGTTTAGAGGAAAATGAACAACTTACTGAAATTGCGAATCGTCTTGGAAATCAAGTTTTGAAAGATCTTTTGAAAAAGGAGTCTTCATCTTTTGAAGTAAAAGAAGAATTAGAATCTTTTTTTCATGAAACTTTAGCGAATGATTTTGATACTCAAAAAATTGAATCTTTATATTTTCAATGGATTGACTATTTTCAAACAAATCTTTCTTCTAGAGAAATAGAATGGATAAACGGATATTTAATTCTTACTTCTAACTTATTTTTGATTTTTGGAAGTGTTCTTTTTTTTGTTTTTTTGGGAATGATTTTTATTTTACATACTCCTGTTTTACTTGGGGTAAATAATTTAAGTATTGCTTTTCTAATAAGTTCTGTATTGCTTGGTTTGATTGCACAAAATTTGGAAATTTTTTGTAGTTATGCTGTTTCTTTTTTTCGGTTAGAAAATACCATTTCTTTAAATTTTTTATATGGTCTTTCTTTTTTATATTTGGGATTGAGTGTTTTCTTTTGGTTTATTGGAAAGCGAATTTTTGATCAAAAAGAGTAGATCTCCACGTTTTGTTTGGAGACATTGAGTTTTTTTTTCGTTATACTGATAAAAAGAGGAGAGAGTTATGGATCAAGTAAAAATTGGAAAATTTATAGCAAAATTGCGAAAAGAAAAGAAGATGACTCAGCAAGAACTTGCTGAAAAATTACATGTTACGGATCGGGCTGTTTCAAATTGGGAAAATGGTCGAAGAATGCCCGATGTTTCTTTATTTAAACCATTATGTGCTACTTTAGGTATTACTATTAATGAACTTATGTCGGGAGAAAAAATTTTACCTCAAAAAATGGTTCCGCGTTCGAATGAAATTCTTTTAGATACATTAAAAGAGAAAGAAAAGATTCAAAAGAAATGGAAAAAGAGTATTTGGTTATTAATTTTAATTCTTATTTTAATTTTATGTTGTATCTTTTTTATATATAAAGGAATGCATCCAAATATTGATCTTTATAGTTTGAATTTTACATATTTAGATGAACCTAATACGGTTAGTAAGGCTTTTCGGTTTCAAGATCGAGATGTTTATTATTATGGAGTAGAGAATACTTTTTTATGTAATCAAAAACAGGATTGTTTTGATTTAGAAAAATCTTTAAAATATAAGCAATCTTCTTTTTCGAAGATTCAAGATTATTTGGAATTTCAAAATGGAATTAATTTAACAAGTGCGATGTTGGGTGATGGAGGAACAACTATTTATCAAAATGAAAATTATGCTGTAATTTTTTGTAATACTTTAGAGGGAAATAGAGATATTTATTTTGGAAAAAGTGAAATGATTGATGCATTAGATGGTGAATACTGTGGGCATGAGAAAAGTTCATTAAAAAAATTTGTTCGAACTTATCATATAGAAAATATTAAGGAAAGTGAGCAATATGAACTTGAAGTAACTTTAGTCGATAATAAAAATGAACGAGCTACTATTAAGTTTTCCAATCGTTTGCAATTTATGGTTGGTAAAACTTATGAGTTTACTTTTTATACTTTTGAGAATTTTGAAGACACCATTGTAAATATTTTTTCTAAGTCTATTTATGTGAATCATCATGAAACAGAAAAAATTGGTGAAGAGCAAATTAATGAACCTATTGTTGTAAATGAAAAGTCTATTTCAGAGAGTGGATTAGAAAATGTTACGGTGTCTATTCAAGAAGGCTCTTTATCTAGAACGGGGGTAAAGATTTTAATTCATGATGTGAGTGGTGAGAATTATTCTTATGGTACGTGGTATCGAATTGATAAAATGGTAAATGGTACTTGGCAACAATT
>CALVPL010000091.1 GCA_944351315.1 uncultured Bacilli bacterium
TGCTGTAATATCTTATTTTTAAGATATTACGCACTTCAAAAGAGTTTTTACTGGGTCCCTGTTGTCAATGAGGAATTATAAAGAAATTATACTATAAAATCGGTGAAATTTTAACTAATGTTTAACAATAAAATCCTTGTTTTCCTAGAGGTATAAAGATTTTGCCAAAAGAGTGTCAAAATGGGCTTTCTATTCTTTCTTCTTTTTCTAAATGCATTATAATAGAATTAAGTGGTGATGTTATTGATACCAAGTGAAGTGAAAAATGTTTTAAAAATGATCTTAGATCATGGCTTTGAAGCATATTTAGTAGGAGGGTTTGTAAGAGATAGTCTGTTACATAAAAAGACCAATGATATTGATATAGCTACAAATGCATTACCAAAAGATTTAACAAACATTTTCGGACCTTCCAGGAAAGAAGAAAAATATGGTTCATATCATTTGAAATTTGAAAATTATAATATTGATATCACAACTTATAGAAAAGAACTTTCTTATGAAAATTTTCGACCTTGTAAATTAATGTATTCGACAAACATGCTAGAAGATGCCAAAAGAAGAGATTTTACCATGAATGCTTTATATATGAGTAAAAGTGGTCAAATTATCGATTTATTTAATGGCGAAGCAGATTTAAAAGCCAAACGGTTAAAAATGATAGGGAATCCTTATGTAAGGTTACGTGAAGATCCATTAAGAATTTTACGAGCCGTACGTTTTGCAACTCGTTATAATCTAAAAATGGATAAAGATTTAAAAAGAGCTATTTTAAAAGAAAAAAAAGCTTTAAAAAATCTATCGACTTCTAAAATTCGAAAAGAACTTGATGGGATTTTATTAGCAAATGGATTTCCTCTTTTAAAAAAATTAGGACTTTTAAAAGAATTAGAAATTGCAAACCATAATATAGTTTTTGTAGAAGATCTCTCAGCATTATGGGCCCAGATAAAAACTGAAAAAAATTATGTGGTTGAAAAAGAATTGAAAAACAATCAAAAAACTATTGCGATGCAATTAAAGTGTGGTACAATTAAGGTGCTTCATTTATATAAGTATGGATATTATCAATGCCTTGTGGTAGCAAATATCCTGCATTTTCCAACAAAAAAATTGGAAAAAATGTATCAAAATATGCCGATTCATTGCCGTAAAGACATCGCTTTAAGCGTGCAAGAAATTCAAAATATTACGGGAAAAAATGGAAGAGAATTTGGAAATCTTTTAAAAGATCTAGAAGAAAAAATTCTTTTGAAAAAAGTGAAAAATGAGCGTGAGGCGATTATAAAATATTTAAAAGAAAGAAGGTAAAAGAAATGCCAAATTTAGAGTTTTTAACAGAAAAAAGATTTACTTTATCTACCCATTTAATTCAAGTGGCTGTTTCAAACAATCTATCTTTGGCAGAATTTTTATTACTTGTTTATTTTGAAGATGCAGTAGACAAAACGTTTAATGTCGATACAATTAGTAAGACATTAAATATAAATGAAAAAGAAATTTTAATTGCTTTTAATCGTCTTTTATCTTTAAATTTTATTGAACTAGAAGCTTGTAAAGATAAAACAAATAAATGTTGTGAAATTGTAAGTTTAGAACCAATGTATCGTAAGTTATTTGAAAAAACAGAAAAGCAAAAAGAACTAGCTAAAAAAGAAACAATTTTTGATCTATTCCAAAAAGAATTAGGCAGAAGTATATCACCTATGGAATATGAAATTATCAATGCTTGGTTAGAAAAAGGATTCAGCGAAGAACTCGTTTTAGGAGCTTTAAAAGAAGCTGTTTATAATGGAGTAAGTAGTTTACGATATATTGATAAAATTTTATATGAATGGCAAAAAAAAGGGTATCATACAATGACTGAAGTGGAATCTGGCTTAATAAATCGACGAAAGGATAATGAAAAAGTTCCCCAGCTTTTTGATTATAATTGGTTAGAAGATGAAGGATAGTAATAAAGAAAAACAAATTTCAAATTATTTAGATGAACTTTATCCCGATGCTCGTTGTGAATTGAATTATCAAAAAGATTATGAACTATTAATTGCAACCGTATTATCAGCTCAATGCACCGACAAACGGGTAAATAAAGTTACTGATATTTTATGGCAAAAATATGATATTTTTTCTTTAGCAAATGCCAATCAAAAAGATATAGAAAAAATTATTTATCCAGTCGGCTCTTATACAAAAAAGGCAAGTTATCTAAAAATAATCGCGACAAGATTAACAAAAGATTATGAAGGACATGTGCCAAATGATCGAGAGTATTTAGAAAGCTTGCCGGGAGTTGGGCGAAAGACTTGCAATGTTGTATTATCTAACTTATACAATATGCCAGCAATCGCGGTGGATACACATGTCGAAAGAGTTTCCAAAAGATTAGGCTTAGCTTTTAAAAAGGATTCAGTTTTAACAGTAGAACAAAAACTAATGAAGAAATTTCCAAAAGAAGAGTGGAGTAAATTACATCATCAAATGGTCTTATTTGGAAGATATAAATGCACGGCCAGAAAGCCTGCATGTTTAGAATGTAAACTTCAAAATGTATGTAAAGAATATCTAAAAAGTCAAAAAAAATGCGATAGATAAATTTCTATCGCGTTTTCTTTTAAGTAGTAGGACAACTATCCGCTACAGTAACTTTACCAGAAATTCTTATTTGTTCTCCTTTATAAGAAATAGTATAAGTAATGGTTTTTTCACCCGTAGTTGAAGTGTCTACTCGACTTGCAGTAATCGTAGCATCAGCAGTAACATCTTTTCCTTCAAAAGTAACTTTAACAGCTTTTTTAGCATCAACTGTACCATTTTTTGGAACACATATAGTTGAAGCAGTAGCTTCTAAAGAACTTTCAGGTTTTTCTTCACCTTCAATGGTAACTTTTACTTCAACTCCATTAGACTGATTTGTTTTAAAAATACTATAAGCACTTCTAATGACAAAGGTATAAGTTCCACTAGAAGGAGCAGTATAAGTATAACTATTGTTTTCTGTCCATCCTAAACTAGTAAGATTTCCTTTTTCATCTTTTAAATAAATTTGATATCCTAAAGAACCAATCGAAGAAGTATTGTAACTTTCGTAAATTCGCATGTATTCATTTTCAAACTGTGAGTAACTATTGCTATAGGTTTTCTTAAATGTTGCAAAATAATTAGCAAATTCAGTTCGAACAGCATTGGTATCTAAAGCAGCTGGAGTTCCAATATTATCCCAAGTTAATGTAACTTTATTGTCCTTGGCACTTCCTTTAGCATTTTTAACATCATCAAGTTTACTAAATCTTTCAGAGGTTTCACTAGGTTCAGCACCGGCTTTAAAATAAGCTTGATATTTCATATTATCTGGAGTGTATTCGCTAGCACGTTTCGTAGGTAAAGTATTTCTTTCAACCGTAACACTTACTACGGTATCCGGCTTCGCAAATTTTTCATTTTTAGTTAAAATATTATTAGCTAAATAAGCACTGATCTTACTTCTTGTTGAAGTACCAGAATTACTAGTTAGATAATGACTAGAATCTTCATCTTTTTTATCATAGCCATAAACAAAAGAAATAGAGTATTCAGTATTATAAGTATTAACCCAATGCTCTGGAGTTGCATAATAAGGAACACCTTTTGAAGCAGCAGTAGCTTCATCGTAATTTGTTGTACCAGATTTAGATGCAATAGAGCCTCTTAAATTCCAATTGATCGAACCCCCAACCCCTTCACTTGTTGCTTGAAGTAAAACATCGGTAATCATCCAAGCAGTTTCTTCACTCATTGCTCTAGTTTTTTCATATTTATATTCAATAGTTTCTTCCGTTTGAGTATTGACAATTCTAGTATAAGAATATGGTTCAATATAATAGCCACTTCTAGCAAATGCGGCATAGGCTGCTGAACTTTCTAATGGAGAGAGTCCTTCTGGCCAACCACCGACTGAATAAGATTCGTATAAAGTATCATCGATGGTTCCATCAGCATTTTTTTTGCCATAATTGTCCGTATCAATTCCTAAATTGTTTAAAAATTCTTTTTTATTTTCTTCCGTTGTTTGATGGAAGGCTTCTAGGGCAGTAACATTTCTTGAAGCCGATAAAGCATCTTTTAATGTATATACACCTAAGAAACGATTATCCCAGTTATTCAAATATCCACCACCATTGTAGGAATATTTAAAGTCGATAAACATTTGACCAGTCGATGCATTGTTGTATTCAATTAATGGTCCATAATCTATTAAAGGCTTAGCCGTTGAACCAGGTTGTCTCCTAAATAAAGCTCGGTTATCTCCAGTTTTAACATAATTTCGGCCAGGTCCTAAAGCCACGATAGATCCATCTGTTACAGAAGTAACTGCTGAACCAACTTGAATTTTATCATCCCGCCATGCATCAGCAGCTCCATTTTGCATATTATTAATAACATCTTGAATAGCCTTATTATAAGTCGTATAAACTTTATAGCCACCTTTTTGTAAGTTGATATTTTCTTTATCTTGAATTTCGTCGACAACATAATCAATTAAAACTTGATAAGGAGTAGAAGATTCTGCTCTTGGAACAACTAAAGATTCAACTCGAATACTTTGGGCATCAAGCATTTCTTGTTCTGTAATATAACCATGTCTATACATTAAACTTAAAACTGTATTTTTACGATTATTGGCAGCTTCTGGATTATTATAAGGATGATATACAGAAGGATTATTTACCATACCGACTAATAAAGCACTTTCTGGTAAAGATAAAGCAGATACACTTTTGCCAAAATAATATTGACTAGCTTGTTCAACACCATAGATATCACTTACGTTGTTATTTCCGCTTGCAAACCACCAAGTATTTAAATACATTTCAATAATTTGTTCTTTAGTATAATTTTTTTCAATCTTGAAAACAGCCATATAAATATCTTGGAATTTTCTTATGATTCCCTCAATTCCTTCATCTTCAGTAGAAGTAAAATAGTTTTTAGATAACTGCATCGATAAAGTAGAGGCACCACCAGCTCCCGATTGACCTAAAAGTTGACCGATACTTGCTTTTATAAAACGAGCTAAATCGACACCGTTATGTTGAAAAAATCTTGCATCTTCTGTCGCGATTAAAGCATCGACCAATACTTGTGGAAAATCTTCATAATTCTTAATAACTCGATCTTCTTCACCTAAACGAGCAAGTAAACTACCATCACTCCAATAAATTTCAGTGGATTCAGTTTCATATAAAGTCTCGGCGGTAAACTCAGGTGAGGTAAAAACAATATAAAGACCAAAAGCAATAACCACCGAAGCAATTAGAATTCCCAATGTAATAAAAACCATGCAAATAGTAGTAGCGATTTTTCTTTTCTTATTAGGATTCTTTTTTTTCTCCCTTTTTGGGCTAGTTTCTTTCTTTTTCGTTGTATTTTTTTTCAGGTTCTTTTTTATGTCATCTAAACTTTTTAATTTCAATTTTTTCTTTGCCATGTTTTCATCCTTTCAAATATATTTCGTCTACAAGCTTTAAATAATCTAAAGCTGGCGAATACTGTTCTTTAATTATAAAGCCATATTCTTTAATAAAAGCATAAGGAATACTCTTGCGATTATTTTGGGCAATAAAATCTATTAAATCAGATCCCTTTATTAAATAAACTATGCCATTCATCTTTAGAATAACAAAACATATGCCACCATGTTCTAATACTTTTTGCATATATTTTAATTGATGTTCATGAAAATTTGCTAAAGGAAAAGAAGTTTTTTGTTGTGTTTCTTTTGCTTCAAATTCAATATATTTTCCTTTATAAATTCCGTTATAATCTAAAGTGGATGGAGCTTTAAAATAGCCATTTTTGATAATTCTTCCACGATCTGTGTAAACAGCTTCACTAATTCCAATAGGAGTTGGTTTTTTATAAATTAAAGCCACATCTTTTGAGACGTAATATTCATTAGATTCATTAATAAGGTTTTCTAGATCCATTCCCCGATTGCTATAATTGATTGTTTTGGTTTGTTCTTTTTTAATTTTATTTGGGTACTGCATACCAGATCACCTTAGTTCATTATACTATAAATTGCTTTTTTTTTAAAGGCTCAACTGAAGTTCCTATTTTATTTGACAATTTTTGTCGAAAGAATAGGCATTTAAAAAAATTTTTCTTAAAATAAAAAAGAAAGGAGACTGAAATGATTTCATTTGATGAAATTTTTAATAAAATGTTAACTCAACTAGAACAAATAGATCAAAACGTAATTTTGCTTGCATTATCCGATGCTTTACTAGAAGAAAAAAACTTGTAATTTCTATAAAGAGACTTTATAATAGCGAGTTAGAAAAGAGGAATTTATGGAAAATTATTCGATAATTATAGATAAAAGTGCTTGCCATCCAGAAATAGAGCAGTACTACCAAATTCAACGTTATTTAGAAAATTATCAATATTTAAAAACTTATTTATGTAATGGTTTAGAAGAAATAAAAAGAGCAGCTATGTATGCAGCTTTAGAAAGTGATTTTTTAGTAGTTATGGGAAAAACAAGAGCTTTTCATGAAGTAGTAGCAGGACTTTTTAGAGCCAATGCTTCAGCAAACATTCCAATTTTTTTCTTGCCTAGTGGGAATTTTAACGATCTAGCTTGGAACTTTGGGGCATTAGGAGAGATTGATAAATATTTTAAAGAAGCTTTTACAAACACACCATTAAATTTGGATATTTTTTCTTTTAATCAATCTTTTTTTAGTACTTATATGATAAATAGTCCTTTTCTTCCTGAAGTTTTAAAAAAAGATAAAAAGACGTTTGCAAAAGAAATAAGCAAACGTATATTACGCAATAATTCGGAAAATTATAATTTAGATATTATGGTAGATGGAAAAAAGATAAATGGAGAATACAATTCGTTTTTACTAGGTAATACTCAAGCTTTATTAGGAAAAACCATTTTTAATTATCCGAGCTTAACAGATGGCAAATGTGAGTTGTTATTAATGAAAAAAATGAGTACATTAAAATTAGTAAATGAATTTTTAGCTTTTTTCTCTGGTGAATGCAGATTAGATGAACTTTCATGCACTGAAAAATACACAGGTTCAGAAATTAGAATAACCTCTAAAAAACCATTTGCCAATCCTTTTTTAATTGATGGTGCCTATGAACAAGCAAATACAACTAACATAGAAGTAAAACCATTAGCAAGAGTCCGCGTTTTAAGAGGAAATACAAAAATATAATAAGACAGCAATTGACAAAATCTTAAACAATTGTTAAGATGAATTAAGAAGGTGGTAAATGTGTTAAGTGAGAAAATCGTATTAAGCCCTGAAGAAATATACGAAAAAGAGTTTAAAGTGGATGCCCGCGGCTATCGTCCACAAGAAGTGGATAATTTTTTAGATATTATCATTAAAGATTATGCTGAATTTAATAAATTAGCCCGCAGTTATGAACGTGAATTACAAAGTTTAAATGATGAAAACACGAAATTAAAAGCTCAAATCAGAAAATTACAAACAGAATTAGAAGCAGCTGAAAATAGTAGCAGTTCATCAAATACCATTAATAATGTAGATTTGCTAAGAAGAATTAGTCAATTAGAAAAAATTGTTTATAGTAAAATGAATAATAACTAAGGCAAATGCGGCATACTCGTTATGTTGAGGAAAGTCCTTGCTCGCACAGCCTGAAATGGTTGTAGTGTTTGTGCTTAGGGAAAAAATAACCTAAGGTAGTTTTTAACTAACGGCTCCGAAAAAACCTTAACTGGTTTTAGTAGGTGTAAAAGTGCCAAAGCGACGAAGAAAAGGGAAACCTTGGAAGTGGAACGTGGTAAACCCCGCAAGCGAGAAACCCAAATTTTGGTAGGGGAGCTACTGCTAGGAATAAAACGATGCAGTGGACCAGCAATGGTAGATAAATATTTGCCCCGTTTTTTAACGGACAGAACAAGGCTTATTAGTTATTATTTTTTTATTTAAAGGAGTGAGTATCTTGTTTACGATTGGAAAAAATTTAAAAGAAGCAAGAGAAAAATCAGGAGTATCCTTAGAAGAAGCTTCCGCGGATATTCAAATAAAAAGTGTTATTTTAGAAAATATTGAGGAAGGAAATATCGGAGCTTTTAAAGATATTTTTGAACTCAAAAATTATCTTTATACTTATGCCAAATATTTAGGCCTTTCTGCTGAAAAAATATTGGATGAATTTAATGAATATATGTTTGAATATACATCCAAAATTCCAATAAAAGCTATTGAAAAAAAAGTGATGGAACAAAATAAAGAAAAAGAAGAAGAAAAAGTTGTTTCTCCTTATACGAAACCAATGAAAAAATATCCGACCAAATATTACATTGTTTTGTATATTTGTTTAATCATTCTAGCAATTATTATCATTTTTTGGAGTATTCATCAAATTGCTACGACCCAATATTTGATGGCAAATATATAAGGAGGAAATATGAATTTAGCAAATAAACTAACGATAAGCCGGATGATCATGGCTGCAATTATTTTACTGATTTTATTAATTCCATGGGAAGAAGTCGGGATTGTTTTTCCATCGGTTTATGTAATGGGAAAAGTTCTTGTCGACACAAAATATTTAGTTGCTGGATTTATATTTGTCATCGCGTGTGTAACAGACTATTTGGATGGAGCAATTGCTCGTAAGGACAAAAAAACCACCGATTTTGGAGCAACTTTAGATGCCATTGCCGATAAAGTATTAGTAAATGGTGTTTTAATCATATTGGCTTATCAAGGATTTATTTCTGTTGTTATTCCAATCATTATTATTTTAAGAGACATATGCATCGATGCTCTAAGAGTTTTATCAGCTAAAAATAAAGCGATTATAAAAGCAAGCAAATGGGGAAAAGTAAAAACCATTTTCATGATGTGTGGAATTTCTTTAATGTTATTTTACAATTTACCATTTGAAGTATGGGGAATTTATGTTGCCGACATTTTAATTGATATTGCTACCATCTTATCTGTAATTTCAGGAATTTTATATTTTATTCATGCCAAAGAAAAAATAAAATTTGATTAAGGAAAAAATAGCAAATAAAATATAGTCAATTTTAAAAAATCTTCTAACGAATTTTCAAAATTGACTGGCAAAAATATACAAAAACGTTTGTTCGCAAAAAAGTTGACAAACGTTTTTTTCTATTATAAAATGAAATTACAGAGAAATTGGAGGAATATATGAAAACTACAAAAGATATTAAAGATAAAGATAAAGCTTTAGAACAAGTACTGGCCGACATTGAAAAACAATTTGGCAAAGGGGCAATCATGAAATTAGGAGCTCAAGAACACATGGAAATAGATGTAACATCAAGTGGATCCTTAGCATTAGATATTGCTCTGGGTGTCGGAGGTTATCCGAAAGGAAGAATAATTGAGATTTATGGACCAGAATCTTCTGGAAAAACTACTTTTGCCTTACAAGCCATTGCTGAGGTTCAAAAAGAAGGGGGAAGAGCGGCTTTTATTGATGCTGAACATGCTCTAGATCCTGTGTATGCAAAAAATTTAGGTGTCGATATTAATGAACTATTGCTTTCTCAACCAGATACGGGCGAACAAGCTTTAGAAATTTGTGAGGCTTTAGTAAGAAGTGAAGCAGTAAATATCATTGTTGTGGATTCAGTGGCTGCATTAGTTCCCAAAGCAGAAATTGAAGGAGATATGGGAGATAGTCATGTCGGTCTTCAAGCTAGATTGATGAGCCAGGCATTAAGAAAATTATCTGGTACAATCAACAAAACCAAAACCACTGCAATCTTTATTAATCAGTTGCGAGAAAAAGTAGGAGTTATGTTTGGAAATCCTGAGACAACACCAGGAGGAAGAGCTTTAAAATTTTATTCTACAATTCGTTTAGATGTTCGTCGTGGCGAACAAATTAAAGTGGGAGATCAAATCTTAGGAAACAAAACAAATATTAAAGTAGTAAAAAATAAAGTGGCTCCACCATTTAAAACCGCGACTGTTGATATTATGTATGGAACAGGAGTTTCTCGTGAAGGAGAAATCATTGACATTGCATCCGATTTAAATATTATCGATAAATCCGGAGCTTGGTATGCGTATAATGGAGAAAAAATAGGTCAAGGAAAAGAAAATGTCAAAATTTATCTAAAAGAAAATAAAGAATTAGCAGAAGAATTAGAAACCAAAATTCGTGAACATTATGGCTTTATCAAGAAAGATCAAAAAGAAGATAAAAACTAGAAAGGAAAATATTTTCAATCCTTTCTTTTTTTGTTATACTTATAAATAATAAAACATACCTAGGGTGAAGATAATGAAATTAGAAAAATTTAAACCAAAAAATCCTAAAAAAACAGGAATTATAATTTTTACAGTAACTTGCATTTTACTAATAGCCGGAGTATTTTTTTATACATCATTTGCTTCATTTGAAGTGAAACAAGACTTTAATATCATCAATTGAACCGTTGGAGATCCAAGAGATCTTTATTTTGTGTTTTATGTGGATGGAGTAATTTCTAAGAATATGATAGGGAAAGGCGAAGGTTATACCCTAGATACTGAAAAATCAACTTGCAATAATGGAGCAAGTGTCGAATTTAATACAAGTGAAAAGAGGAGCAAATTCTATAGAAAATGCTTCATCGACTGTTTTAGATAAAGTGGGCTTAATATATTCAAGCGATTTTGCTTTTGCTGTAGGAAAAGACGAAAATAGTAGAAAAATTGTTTGAATAGAGAATTAAATACATGGAGCGATTATACAGAATGCTACCAAAATGATTGGTTAAATAAAGGAAATAACTATTGGACGATTACAGATTACACCACTTTTAATTACATGAAGGTATATATTTTAAAAAGTGGTCGAGTTTCCTATAATAGTCAAAGTTCAAATTATAACGTCTATCCTTCTGTTTATTTAAAAAGCAATATAAAAATAAGTGGTGGAACAGGTTCATCTAGTGATCCATATCTTTTAGAAATCTAATGAATAAGCCCATTTTTAGGCTTAAATGAATATGTTCTTGTAAATTTTTGGAAACTCATTTATAATTGATGTATAGATTTTAATACATTTTACATATATTAATTTTCTATAAATAGAATAGTGAGGAGAAAAAGAATATGGAACATATTGTCCCATCCATATTATTTTTACTTCTTGGAATTGCAGCTGGAATCGGCCTTGCAGTTTTCTTCGCGTACTTAAAAGGAAATAGCATTGCCAATAAAGCTAATAAAATGATTGAAGAGGCCAAAAAAGAAGCCGAAAAACAAAAAAGAGATCGTATATTAGAATTAAAAGAAGAAGGATATAAGTTAAAACAAGAAACTGAACGAGAGTTAAAAGAAAAAAAAGAAGAACTAAAATCTACAGAAGACAGATTACTTCAACGTGAGAACAGTTTAGATAAGCGAGATGAAATGCTTCAAAAAAGAGAAGTCAGCTTAGAGGAAAAAGAAAATCATTTATTAGTTACTCAAAAAGAGCTTCAGTCCAAGAATGAAAAAATGGATGAAATGTTAAAAGAAGAAATGAACCGTTTAGAAAAAATTGCAAATTTTTCTAAAGAAAAAGCTCATGATTTAATTATGCAACGAACAGAAGAAGAAATGGCTCGTGAAATTGCAGAATTTATGAAAGAAAAAGAACATGAAGCAAAATTAATGGCATCTGAGAATGCGAAAAATATGATTGTTGAATCTATGCAACGATATTCAGAAGATGTTGCTACGGAACAAACCGTAAGTACAATTGATTTACCAAACGACGATATGAAAGGACGTTTAATCGGCCGTGAAGGTAGAAATATCAGAACAATTGAAGCAGTTACGGGTGTCGATTTGATTATTGATGATACCCCAGAAACTATTGTAATCTCTTCGTTTGATCCATTAAGAAGAGAAATTGCTAAAATTACAATTGAAACCTTGATTAAAGATGGAAGAATTCATCCTTCAAGAATTGAAGAAGTTTACGATAAAGTTTGTAAAGACATGAACAACAAAATTACCGAATTAGGTAATCAAGCTTGTTATGATTTAGGAATTACCAAAATGGATCCAGAATTAGTAAACCTAGTAGGAAAATTACATTTTAGAACAAGTTATGGTCAAAATGCTTTAAAACATTCTAAAGAAGTCGGGGAGTTATGTGGACTCATGGCTGCCGAATTAAAAGAAAATGTAGTCTTGGCAAAACGAGCAGGCCTACTTCATGATATAGGAAAATCCATTGACTATGAAATGGAAGGAAGTCATGTTGAAATAGGTATGGACATTGCTAAAAAATATCATGAAGATGATGTAGTAATAAATGCGATCGCTTCTCATCATGGCGATGCTGAAGCAACAAGTATAATTTCTGTTCTTGTTCAAATCGCGGATACCTTATCTGCCGCTCGTCCAGGTGCGAGAAATGATTCTCTAGATAATTACATGAAACGTCTAGAACAATTAGAAGAAATCGGCAATTCATTCGAAGGGGTTGAAAAGACTTTTGCAATGCAAGCGGGTAGAGAAGTAAGAGTTATGGTAAAACCGGAAGAAATAGATGATGCCACAGCTTACAAAATTGCTCGTGAAATGAAAGAAAAAATAGAAAGCGAAATGCAATATCCTGGAACGATAAAAATAGTAGTAATTCGGGAATCAAGAGCTTTAGAAGAAGCAAAATAATACAAAGGAGGATTAAATTATGTGGGGAGATATTTTATTAGTAGTAATTGGTCTTATCATTGGACTTATTATTGGTTTTATTGTTGCAAGAACAATGATGAAAAAATACATGAAGAAAAATCCACCAATCAATGAAAAAATGATTGAAGCAATGATGAGTAGTATGGGTAGAAAACCAAGTCAAAAACAAGTAAGACAAGTTATGAATCAAATGAATCGTTACATGTAAAAATAGCCTTGTTTCTTTTAATGAAGCAAGGTATTTTTTTTGACATATTTTTGACGTATTAACCGTTTTAAAAGTTTATTTAAGAAAGAAAAAAAGCCATTTTCTCTAGGATTTTTATGTCAAGATATAAAATCGAAAATTTGGAATATATTTTAGTAAGTCAACAAAAAGATATTGACTTAGGATTCGGTCTATGATATCCTATTTTTAGAATCAAAAAAGAATAAAAGGTGATTAGTGAAATGGATTTTTTAGAGAGTTTGTATAGTATTGAAAATTTTGGAATATATTTATTTATTATCATTGGTATCTTAGTTGTTTTGTTTTTAGTTGTCTTATTTTTTGGAAGAAAAGATCAAAAGAAAAGAAAAGAATTGGAAGACAAATTAGAACAAACTAAGATTAGTACAAGAGATGCATTTAAAGATGTATCAGAAGAACCTACAAATGTAGAAGTACCAGCATTAGAACCAGAAGTAGAAAACATTAAAGAAGAAAATGAAATGACTTTTTCTCCTGAGAAAAATATAACAACAAATGCAGTTTTAAATAGTGATTTAGAATTAGACAACTCATTAGTTCATGAAGAACCTAGTGAAGAAGAACCAAAGAAAGAATTTGATTTTGATGCTTTAGCTGATGCAATTAGTAAAGAGTTAGCTGAAATGGAAAAAAATACAAATACGGAACCAGAAGTAGAACCTTTAAAACCTATTGAACCAGAAATAAATTATCGTGTTGAAGAACCTATTCATATAGAACCAGAAATACCTATGCCTAAAGAAGAAGTAAAACCAAAACCAGTAATGCCAGCGGTTTTCAGTTCTGTTTATGTTAACAGAGAAAAAGAAGAACCAAAGAAAGAAGAGGTAAAACCAGTTACAATAACGAAACCAGAAATTGAATTACCAAAAATGATGGATTTACCTAAAAAAGCATCTTCAAATCCAGAACCTGTTGAAACCATTAAACCGGTTTTAGAAGAAAAAGATGATGATATTATTTTCCCATAAGAGTTAAAGAAGTGTCTATCGGCACTCTTTTTTTCATATTTTTTTCATATTGTGCTATAATACGAGTAATGGAGGGTTTTATGAAACTTTTTAAACAAAGCGATAAGCTAAA
>CALVPL010000092.1 GCA_944351315.1 uncultured Bacilli bacterium
ACATTTTCTTTGTTATCCACAACTTTAGGATTGATTTTGAAGTTTGCTTCTTCAATATTTTTTATACAATCCGTAATATTTTTTTCGATAAGTTCGCTCATTTTTGCGACGGTTTCTTCATCTAATAGTTTACTTGTGTGATAAAAGTCGCCATCTTTTTTTTCTTTTAAACCGGCAATGATATGGGAATTTTTATATTCGTTATCTACTAACTCTAATATTTCTTTATTTGGATTGCTATAACCTTGTAGTTTAAGATTTTCTTTTTTTTGTGTTTCATAATTTTTTTTCGCATCATATTTAATTTTAGGAAGAAGAATTTTTTGGAGATAGAAGCCTCCGATGATAATGTTGTCTAAATTATCCATTTTACTAGCTAAGTATAGATATACGGGTAATTGTAAATTTAATCCAATAGGATAGTAGGCTGGAATGACAGAGGTAGAACCTGTTTTATAATCGGTAATGTTGATAACTGTATGGTTATTCACTTTTGTATAACTTAATTTATCAATTTTTCCTTTAAAAATTATATCTAGTTTACTTGGAATTTTAATAGTTACAGGTACTTCTGTTTGAATTTCTTTTAATGATGAATATTTTTCTTGTTCGATAATTGTTGTTACAACAAATCTGAAGTCTTCTTTTAATTTTTCTAGGAAGAAGATTTCTTTTTCATTCCAGATTTCTTCTTTTATTTCATGCTCATAAATGTAGTCAAAATCAAATTCTTCTTCATGTATTCTTTCAAGTACTTTGTGAAATAGATTTCCAATTTTAATATTAAATGTTTCTTCTAATGGGTCTAAATGAAGAATGTTGTTTAAAAAGTATTCAAAAGAACATTTATTAAAAGTATCTAAAGAAGTATAAGATAGAGTAAGTTTATTTTTTAAATAAGTGTAAAGCCTTTCTTTGGAAATTCCTGTAAATTGTTCATCATAGGTTTGGTAGGGTAGGGAATAGGTAGAAAGTAAATTTAATAGAGTAGGGCTAATCGTATTGTATTTTACATATTCATCTAAAAGTGAAGCAAGAAGAAACTTGTTATATTCATGAGAAACGTTTAATTTAATTTCTTCTTTTTTCTTTTCTAAGTTTTCTAGTAATGGTGAAGGATAACATTCTTTTCCAGCATGATTTTTTTTGTAAGTAATTACAGTGTTTTTGCTCTGATATATCATGTTTGTTATTTCTTCTTTTTCTATTTTGTTTAGGTCTTCAGCAGTATCGTAGCCAAGTAATTTTTTTTCTTCATCTGTGAGATAGTCTTCATCTTTAAAAGTATGAGGAATGTTGTTATTAAAGCCTAGTATAAAAATATAGTCTTGGTCATTTGTTTTTTCTTTTAATTCTTTTTCTCTAACACAGTTTTCTTTAAAAGAACTTTTTATTGTTCTTGTGGATAAGTCATTAGTTATAAACATGACTTTTTCTTTTAAGTCGACATATGTATTTATAACGTTTATAAGAAGAGCAATGATTTCTTGATTTTCTTTTTCTTCATTCATTTTTTCTAAATAAGAGTAAGCTTGTTGTTCATCATTTTTATATAAATTTAAGAAATTTGATACAAGCGGAATTTGAAGTAGGGTTGTTCTTGGTTTGAGATACAAGGGAATGTTTAAAAGACGAAAGATTCTTTTTAGGGGATTCAGGTAGTCGTCAGAAACATTTTTTAGATAGATATGGTTAATATCAATTCCTTCTTGTAAAAGGGTAATAATTTTTTCTCCAATTAAAGTGATTTCTTCTTCAATGTTTTCACATTCATAAACAATGGGAGCAAATTTTTCATCTGTTTTATTTTGACAAAATGACACATTTGGAAATTCTTTTAATAAATTTTGAATTTGTTTTGTTGGATGAATATTTTCTAAAATGATTTCGCTTTTTTTTAAAAAGTTTTTTAGTAAGGTATTTGGTAGAAGAAGTTTTTTGGCTAATAAGTCTTGTTTTAAAGTCGTTAAAAATCTTCCTTTTTCGTTATTTAAATTTTCAACAGGATAAGTACAGATTGTAGATAAGTATATTTTTGCAACATCTAAGATAACATTTTCTTTTTGACAAATATATTCTAATGTTTTTGTAGTATAAGTATAAGGATAATTTTTTTGAAGCTCATTTATGGTATAGAATTTTATTTGTTCAAAAGGATTATCTTCACGTACTCTTTTTATTGCTTCATTTTTATCTAAAGTGTTTGTTATAAGAATTTTTGGCATGTTACTTCACCTTCAAATATTATAGCAAAAAGAAAAGCAAAAAAGCAAAACTCATTATGGAATTCTGTTTTTTTTTTTGTTATACTTATTAATATTGGAGGAATCATTATGGATATTAAATATTCGCATGATAATTATCAATTTTTATTTCGTGTTTCTGCATTAATTTTTAACCATGATTTAACAAAAATTTTAATCTTTCAAGTTAAAGATAGAGAGATTCATTTGTTGGTTGGAGGAAAAGTCAGAGAATTGGAAACAACAGAAGATGCTTTAAAGCGTGAAATATTTGAAGAATTAGGGTGGGAAGATTATAATTTTTCTTTGTTGGCTATTAGTGAAGAATTTGTTCCAGATAAAGGCTTTAATAATCACCAATTAGATATAATATACAAAGTTGTGTATGATTTACAAATCTTAGAAGATAGCTTTTGCGGTTTAGAGGGTGATTGGATAACTTTTAAATGGATTGATATAAAAGATGTTGATAAGTATAAAATTTACCCTGAACAAGTTAAAGATATAATAAAAAATCCTAATAAATTTTATCATATAGTAGAAAATATATTAAGCTCTAAATAACTATTTTTGTAAGTGATTTATTTATATATGTATATGAATTTGCAAAGCAAATATATGTTTGTTATAATGATATTGTATATATTCTAAATTTCGGATAATACTAAAAATTTAGGCTATAGTATTATGAATAAAAGAGAAAAATCTTTATATTCAATAATATTTCTTTTATTTATCGTAATATTTTTATTACTTTTTAAATAAAAAAGGCATCTGAAACAATTTCGTTGTATTCAGATGTCTATTACCAACAAGGGATAGCATCTGATCACACTTCAGATGTATCCATTAAAATTATAATCAAATTGCTTTGATATATACATTATACTATATTTTTTCTTTTTTTACAATTAGAATAAGCTTTTACATAAAATAGAGGCTTGTTTTTTATTATGTAGCAGCCGAGGTAGGCAGCTACTTATAAAACCACGTGCTATGCACGTGAGACCTGAAGAGCGGTGGCGTTGTAATAAAAATTTAACTCTCCTTCTGATATAATATAGACGGTTTGCCAACCAAAGTCTATAAAATCAGAAGGAGAGTTAAATTTATGAAAAGATTAAAAAATAATGATGATATAAGCAGTTTATCGCACACAAAATGGAATTGTCAATATCATATTGTATTTACACCTAAATATAGAAGAAAGGCCATTTATAATAAACTGCGTAGAGATATAGGAAGATATTTAAGAAGATTATGTGAATATCAAAATGTAGAAATTATAGAGGCAAATGCATGTCCAGATCACATACATATGTTAGTGAAGATTCCGCCAAAATTAAGTGTTTCTAAGTTTATGGGATATTTGAAAGGAAAAAGTGCATTAATGATATTTGAAGAACATGCAAATTTAAAATATAATTATGGGAATAGACATTTTTGGGCAGAAGGGTATTTTGTGAGTACAGTTGGGCTAAACAAGAATACAATAAAGAAATATATTCAAGAACAAGAAATAGAGGATAAAATATTAGATAAAAGAAGTTTAAAAGAATATAAACACCCGTTTACGGGTAAGTAAGAGAGACAAAGGCAAATGGCAAACCAAAAAGCCTCCAAATGGAGGCCGCCAGCAATCGGCCTTATAGGCCTTAGCCAAAAGCCACCCGTTTTACGGGTGGATTTTTACTGATTGGTAAAAACATTATAAATTTCCGTATATTTATAATCTTTTTTAGCTATCGTATTATCAGTTTCAATAATTTTTAAGTCCACTAATTCATCTATAATTCTTGCCACTACATTTCTAGAGATTTTAGTGTCTACTTCAATATCC
>CALVPL010000093.1 GCA_944351315.1 uncultured Bacilli bacterium
TTATTATTGTGATATTAATCATTTTAATAAAAATAGTACCAACTGCATAAGTCGGTACTAATACAAAGAAATTTGGAATAGTACCTAACGCTTCAAAATTAGGTATTCCTTTAATATTTTATGAAGTTTTCTTCATCTACATACATAGTAACATAAAAACGACTTTTTGACAAGGTCGTTTTGTTATTTTAACCCGAGTCGTGTCGTTTTTGTTATTTTAACCCGAGTCGTGTGATTTTAACCCGAGTCGTTTTGTTATTTTAACCCGAGGCTCGGGTATCAATCAGTCTGGTGTCCTAAAGGAAGACGTTCAACAACTTTTTATTTTAAATTATACTTTTCTGAAAAATATCTTAAACTTACTTCTAATATAGTATTTCCATCACTTATAACTTTACTTTTATCATTTACATATTTTAAAAGTTCATCTTGCGTTTTTGTTTCTATTAAATATCTTCCTACAATCTTAAATAAATCATATCCATTATAATCTTCAGTTTTTATATTTCCTTTAGAAAATTCTAGATCACTCATCTTAGGTAATTTTTGATTATTTTTTAAATTCAATATAATTTCTAAAAATTTACCATTTTCTATTAATTTTTCAGTTGTACCATCAAAATTACCAGCTAATGATTCATCAAGCCAGACAATTCTTTCCATATTATTTTTATCATATATAAATTTTTGAAACAATAAATGAAATGACTCATGAGCTAGAGTGCAATACCTTTCATATATATTTTTAGGATTTAGTAATATTTGTGTTTCTCCACCATAAAAACATCCTTGAGCCCAACTAGGTGGATTAGCTTTGGGAGCTAACTTTTTAATTCTATTAAAAAGATCTTCACGAGACAGAAAAAATGCTCCTTTTATTTTTGTTCCATAATTTTCTTTTTTAAAAAAAAATAGATATTCTTTAAGTTTATTTGTAGAATATTTTAACACATCTTCACCATAATCTTTTAAAGATTCCGATATTAATATTTTATAAAAATCATTTTCTAAAGTTATATATTTCTCCATTTGATAACTCCTATCAATATTGACTTTTTCAATTTGCAAGTGTGTTTTACTAAATTGTCATAATTTAGTTTATATTTATTGCTATATAGCTATTAATTTATTCTAATTGAAATAGGGAAACTTAATTGTTGAGTGCTTGCCAACTTTCTTATGAAAGGAGGCTTGATATTATGAAGAAAAAAGATTTATTAATCTCATTTCTAATATTAATAATCATTTTATTGATAGTCTCTTTAATGATTCTATCTATAAAGAAATAGCACTCAATCTAGCATAAATTAAGTGCTTAACCATTTACAGGTAGGTACTCAACTCGCCAAAGTTAAGTATTCCCTCTTTTAAGTTTTCTTCATCTATATACATAGTAACATAAAAACGACTTTTTGACAAGGTCGTTTTGTTATTTTAATCCGAGGCTCGGGTATCAATCAATCTGGTGGAATAGAGGAGAGTTGAACTCCTGTCCAAACAATCCTATGAAAAAAACTTTATAAGCTTATGTGATTCTTGTTTTAAAGGAAAATAAAAAAATATGCTTTTGTAAGATTAGCATATTTTTAATGTAATAGCATGTTTTGTTATTTTTGTGAATTTTGTGTATTATTTGGTTTTCTTCTCAAAACTAATGAAGGTCCTTTTGTTTTTTCTAGTGCTATACCATATTCTTCATCGTTTATAAACGGCATTATTCTTTCTTGATTCGTATCTTTTTTTGGTTCTTCAATCTTATGATCTTTTGATATTGTTGAATCTATTGTTTGTTTTTTTTCAACGCTATCGTTTGGAAATGATTCTATGATTCTTTTGCGTTCTTGTAAGTGTGATTCTACAATACTAATCTCTCTTATTTTATTTTCAATTTGAAAATCAATATATTGTTGTTCTTCATATGCTTCGTTGATTTTATTTGGTAATGAATTTTCACCTAATTCATTATTTAAATTATTAAAAGCTTTCATATAATCTTTATTTCTTTTAATCATATATCCGCTGGCTCCCATGGTTCCAATAATAAGTGGTGTAAATAAAGACATCCATCCTAGAGATGTTATGTAATCTCTTACTATTATAATTGGTATTTCTACAAACGTTGTAGTAAGAATTGCTCCCATCATTCCCGATATAATAATATCCATTACTTTTTGACTCTTTGTTCTTACTCTCCAAAACTTTTCGTGTAAAACTTTTTGAGTGGTCAAGACATCTAATTCAGCATATTTATTTTTTAAAAGTGTAGAAAGATCTTCAATTCTTTTTTTAACATCATCTTTAGTTTGTGCTATCTCTTTATCATTACTAGATAAAGATTTTAAAACAGATTGATTTGAACTTAGTAAATCCATTGTTTGTTGAATAGTTTTATTTCTATTTTTAGTTTTTTCCAATTCTATTGTGTGTTTCATTTCTTCTTGAATTTTTTCCACTTGAGTGTCGGCAGTTGTAAATGCTTTTAATCTTTCTTTTGTTTTATATTTCCACTCTAGTATTTTTCTTCCGATGGTTCCTACACATAGGGAACTACCTGCTAGAATAAAAGGAAAACTTTCTGCAGGAATAGTTTTTATTAAAGATGATATAATTCCATTTTTTGTTAATATTGCAAATAAAATTAATAAACATATATAAGATACTAAAGAGAATGCTATAGTTTCTATTACTTTATATTCAAGTTGGTTAACATAAGATAATTTTTTTCTTACATCACTTATTTTGATTTGTTCATTATTCTTTTGAAATTCTGTTTTTAATTCTTCATTTGTTTTGTTAAAATTTTCTGTGTTCATGAAATCCTTCCTCCTTAATTGTTTGCTATTTTAACATATTTGTTTTTTTAAGTCATTAATTTTATTTAGTAAGTACTCGTTTTAGAAGAAAAAGAGAGTTTATTTAAATCAACTATTTTTGTTTTCTAAGTTGTATAAGAAAGAATTTATATATCATGACGTATTAAAATCTAGATGAAAGAAGAAGCTATTTGAAATTTCGCTTTTCTTTTTTTGAGTTATTAACTTGACGAGATTGAAGGTTCTTTTTGTTTTGTGTAAGTTCTCTTGATATATTTATAATAACATTAAAAAAGAATTTTTGATAAGTTCTATTTATAAATTTATCCGAAATACCTAAAGATTCGGATTAAACTCTTGTGGTGCAATTGAGGAAGTTATCTACAACTTGTTAGTAATTTAATATAAGAAGCAATCACTATTTAAATGATAACATACATTTTTGAATTTTAAATAAAAGTATTTTTGTTCGCTTGTTTTATAAATTTGCTTATTATATAATTTTAACCGGAACATTTGATGTGAGTGTCGTCCTCCAATCTTGAGAAAGAAAGGAGGGATAGAAATGAAGAAAAGGGGATGTTAGAAAATAGATAATTTATTTTCTATACATCTTCTTTTATTTTGGCTTTACACCAGGAATAACTTCTTTTTGTAAACCAAACGGCCTATCCCAATAACTTTTTTTGATTAACTTTGGATTATCTAAGAGTTTAAATAATTTTCGGATATTAACGCCTAAACATTCTAACATAAATTCACACTCAACACTATCCATGCCACGCCTTCTAAACCTTGTATAATTCATATTTTGTTTAATTTGTCCATACGTTCCCTCAACTTGTATACTTCTATTTATCCTAATTTCAATTCCATCTGGACTTAATAAGTTTTTTCTTGCCTCATCTTTATAAGTTTCATATTTAATACTTAATTCAGCCTTTCTAAAACCTTGACTTTTGTCTTTCAAGTATTCCTTGCATTTATAAGAATATTTACAATTATCGCATCCTTCAAAAATATAAAATTTTGAATCTTTATATCTCGGATGAGTTTTAGTGAAAATATACTTTCCCACAATTCCATTTAGACATTTAAAATTGCCATTATCAAAGAAAAATAATTGTGGTCTCTTTCCTGATGTTTCACCGTTCCAAGTTACAAATTTTAAATAATTTCCAATATGATTCGTGTGTAAAAATTCATAATTTTTATATATTCCATAACCAGAATCTCCACATAAATTAGTTGGATAATTCCCATAACTTTTTTTATACCTTTCTAACATTGGAATCAAAGTGTTTTGATCATCTCTATTTTGGAATACTCCATACATAGTTATCAATCCACTTGATACGATAACTTGGGTATTATATGCCGCATGAAAATCATGACTGAGTTTGGAATAGTAATCTTCTTTTAAAACCATTGCTGTTGCATCTTTATCTGTTTTATAATAAGAATTCCTTTCTTCTCCACATATCTTTTCTTTTTCTTCGTATTCAATTAACTTATTTAAATATTCATATCCAGTTTTTATAATTCTTTGAGATACTGTTAGTCTTTTACCTTTACCACGTGGAATATCATAATAATCTATATTATATATATTAGCATAGTTTATAATTAACTCGTTAAACTCCTTTGCAGTAATATAATTAGTGTTTTCATACGAATAATTCATAATATTTATTAAATCTTT
Organism: uncultured Bacilli bacterium; assembly: GCA_944351315.1. Lineage (GTDB taxonomy): Bacteria > Bacillota_I > Bacilli_A > RF39 > UBA660 > Ventrenecus. The sequence goes on from CALVPL010000093.1 coordinate 4,516, forward strand.
AATTTTAGAATCTAATTTTTTGTGATATGATTTAGGGTTCCATACAAATTTATATTTGTTAGCATTTGCTTCTAATTTTGTTCCATCAATGTATTGATTATCAATATTTATATGATATTCTTTTAGTATAGTGGAAGTTATTGTTGAAAATATTTCTAAAGAATAAGGTTTAATATATGTATTTATAAAATCACAAAAAGTAGCATAACTTGGTTCTTCTTGTTCTATTAAATATATAACCCTTAAATCTGTGTAACATAATTTTTCTAATTCTCTAACCGAACTCTTAAATTCAGAAAAACAATAAAGAATAGTTGCCATCATATTATATGGATTATAACTAGTTCTTCCTTTACATTTATTTTTGTTCTTATTTACACTTTCTATTATTTTGCAGATTTCAGATTTTTGTAATATTTCCATAAATTTATCTATTTTTTCAAATTCCTTATAGCATTGTATTGAAGGAAATTGAAAAAATGGCTTTTTTATAGTAAAATTATTCATGTGATACCAACTTTCTAGACAAAAGTATTGTATCACAAAAACCCATAAACTTACGAGTTTAT
>CALVPL010000094.1 GCA_944351315.1 uncultured Bacilli bacterium
TTCCTTTAAACAAAAAATTTCGATTTCCCTTTAGTCTAATGATAAAGTCGATTTCCTTTTTATCTAAATATCGAAATATTTTTTTATCATCATATCCTCGATCAAATACACCTAAAAATCTTCCACCTACAAATTCATGCACTTCATCTATCGCTTCAAATGTATATGTATTCATGCTTTTAAATCCTTTGCTTTTTGTAGATACAATCTTACTATATACAGGTATAGGTTGTTTTTTGTTTTTGCTTACTAGCATCGCATTTACTACAGGATATCCTGGTTTGATTTCTTTTTTTGGGGAACTTCCATCAATAACTTCATCTAAATCTTCAAACCCTTTTCCATATATTTTTGTTATATCTGTATTATCGAATATTGCTATTGGATAATCATCAAGCATTGAGGATACAAATTTTTTATATTGTTGCTTTATATTTCCTTTATAATCTAAATCACCATCTAAATGACGGCATAATCTTTCTACTGTATTTTCCAACTTTGTACCATGATCTGTTTCTTTTAATTTTCTACTTATACTAGTAATTTTTATATCTTTTGAAGCAGCAATTCCATAAATCATATCTAATACAAATCCTCGAGTTGGTTTTGAACAATTTTTTGTTAAATTTTCTGCAAACTTTACACTTTCTCTTTTCATTTCATAGCAATCTGCTGTATAATTAATCATGTGAAACACCTCCATATTTTTTGTTTAGCGTTTGCTAATTTAATTATACTAAACAAAGCGGTGTTTCGCATTTATTTTGATAAAAAATACAGAAAATCTTATGACTTTCTGTATTTTTTTTAACTTATCCACTTTTTGTTTTGACTATGCATCAAATTTTACGAAAACTCAAAGATCTTTGACTCTTTAAATTTACCTTTTTTTACTTTAAATTCAAGTATGAAAAAAGCCAACCTTTTATGGTAGCTTTAATAAGGATAATAGTAGCTATAAGAATAACTGCCATATGGTCCGTATGGTGGACGTGGTGGTGGCGGTGGTCCTGGTGGATATGGCTGTGGAGCAACATTAAATATTGGACGTGGTCTTGTGATTCCCACAGCTGCTCCTCCAACTAATGCTCCAGTTAAAAACGGAAATATAAAGCGATCTCCATTTGGATAAGGTCTTCTCATATATGGATTCATAGTACTCTCCTCTCAATCATATGTTATGCAGACCTTTTTTTGGCGAATGGTCATATGCCCAAAAAAGAAGGAGTTTATTTTCCTTCTTTTCCTGTAGTCTTTTTTTTCTTTTTCTTTTTTTTCTTTGAAGTTTGTTTTTTTACTTCTTTTTGTTCTTCATTTTCATCTAAGTCTTTTAAAACCTCTGTAATTAAATTTGAAGTTTTGTCTTTTACTTTTTGAGCGGCTTTGGAAACTACTTTTGCTCCTTGTTCTTCGGATTCTTGAATTAATTCATCACATTTTTGTTCTACAATTTCTTTTTTTGTACAAAGTATTTCTTTTGCTTCTTCTCCATCAATTTCATTTAATTCATTTTTTAAATTTTCTACTTTTTCAATTAAAATTGCTTTTGTTTGCTCTATATCGATATTTTTTATTGTATCAACCAATTCTTTAAAAGACTTTTTTAATTCATTTCTTGTCTCGCTACCTTCTTTAGGTGCTAAAAGGATGCCTAAGCCGGCACCCACTAATGCTCCTGTTAAAAAATGGCGAGCTTTACTTTGTGCCATTTTTATTCTCCTTATTTTCTTCTTTTTTAGCTGGTTTATTCTTTTTAGTAATAAATAAATTTGCTACAAGTGAAGTAAGTCCTTCAATTACTTTATCGGTAATTAGAACGACACGATCTGTTGTTGTATCAATAATATGAAATAAACCATCTAATGCTCTTACTTTGTCATTAACGTTATCGACAACTTTTTCTACTTTGTCTAATGTAATTAAACATTTAATTGCCAAAACAATACCAATTAATAATACGATAATTAATAGTACATAGATAATTATTGGTAAAAATTCTAATAAAAAGCTCATTTTTATTCCTCCTCTTTGTCTTCATACATTGAATCAATTAAATCAAATAAATCGTTTTCTAATGTATCTTCTTCTATTTTTTGGATTGGACTTTTTTCCTTTTTTTGATCAAGAATATCTAACTCTTCTTTTTCACTTCTTGATGGAACTGTTATTTTTTCTTTTTTCTCTGGAACTTCGATGGTTTCTGATGCAGATGCGGCTAAAAGTTCATCCATTTTTCTATCACTGTCAAAACGAACACGAGTTTCTTTCTTTTCGTTTAAGCTTCTTTCAATATCATCTTCTAATGTTCCAAATGCTTTTTTTCGAACATCATCTAATTCAATGGTTTTCTTTTCTTCTTTCTTTACAACAATATCTTCTTTTTTATAATTTTTATCTAAGACACCATATACAGGTGAAATAACCGGAGATGGCTTAAACTTTCTTGAAGATAAATCGCTTTCTTTTTTGGAATCATATACTCGTCCTCGAATTTCTGGAGTTCTGCTTTTTGGTTCTTCTCTTTTAATTCGCGGCTTTTCATAGTCGAAAAGATTAATGCTCATATTCTTTTTTGGCTCTTCACGTGGTTTTTCTTCTTTGGTAATGCTTTTCATGTTTTCAAATTCTTGATCATCAAAAACAGGAAAATCAAATGTTTTTTCAGCTTTAAATAAATCTTGATCTTTCATGATTGGAATATCATCTGGTATGTTTTCTTCAACCATCGTTTTTTTTCTTTCTAATGGTTTTCTTTCTACTTCTTGTTTTACCGGTTTTTTTACTTCTGGTTCTTTTACCGGAATTTCTATTTCTTCTTCTTCAAACAAAACGTTTTTCAATTTATTAAATAATCCCATAGTTATACCCTCTTTTCTCTACCGCCGAATGAAATCTGGGTCAACGATTTCTTCTTTTTCTTCATATTGACCATATTCTTCAACAATTTCCAAATAGCCACTTTCTGTTTGGGCTGTTTCAAAAATGTTGTGCTGGACTTCATTGCTTTTTAAAATGTCTTCCCCCATGAGACTTGTTAAAACGGTGTCTTGATAATTTATAGAAGAAAGAATTGACATCGCATAAGCAACAGATTTTTTGGCCTCTTCTTTTTCTACTATCACTTCTATTTTAGCATAATTATACATGATTTCAATAAAATATTTGTCGTTTGAAGTATTTTTTATTTCTAAATACCCAAATAAATCTCCATTTTCTATTTTTTGACTATATACTACATTTTCTTTTGGAACATATTCTTCTTTTATTTTATTAAAATAACTAATATAGTCCACATAAAGATAGTAAATACTTTTTTTATCTGATAAAATTTCGTTGCTTCCTTCTTGTCTTAACAAACGAAGTCCTTTAGGCAAATAGTATTTGTATCCTGCTCTAGCAATATTGGTGATGTGGACATTTGATGAAACAGAAGTGGATATTAAATCTTCATAGGAAGTATTTTGAATGGTTGCACATCCAGAAGTAAATAAAAGCAAAAAACACAAAAGCATCATTTTCTTTTTCATAAAAGACTCCTCATTACTCAATATAGTATAGCAAAAAAAACGGGAAATGTAAATCAGCTATCTTTATCCTTTATAGCCTCCACATAGTTTATTTTGAATCCCAATTGTGAGAATTTTTCTTCATATTCCGTTAAAACATTCGGTATTTTTTCGTTTTTTAAATCTAAACTTACTTTATTTAAAATATAGCCACTTTTGCTTAATTGTTCTAGGCTATAAGCAAATAAACCAATGTTGTCTGTTTTTTGGACAATTCTTTTTTCATCTTTAAAAATATTTTCATAAAGACTCAAATGCTCTTTGGAAGTCAGTCTTCTTTTTTCATGTCTTTTTTTAGGCCAAGGATCGGAAAAATTCAAATAAATTGTGCTTATCTCTTGTTTAAAAAAGTCTTGAATTTCCTTAGCATCTTCACAAATAAAATAAAGATTGGATAACTTTTCTGATTGAACTTTTTCAATGGCTCTTAAAAGGACACTTGAAAATTTTTCCATGCCAATAAAATTTATTTTGGGATAGAGTTTGGCCATTGTTATGAGAAAATTTCCTTTTCCTGTTCCAATTTCTAAATGAATTGGATTTTGATTTTGAAATAAAGTATTCCATTTTCCTTTATATTCTTTAGGATCCTTTATAAAATATGGGCTTTGTTCTAATCTTTCTTCTGAATTTTTGACATTTCTTAATCGCATATTATCACTTCTTTCTGTTTTTTTCATATACTGTTTTTAGAGGAGGAGCTTTAAATGAAAAGAGATCGGAATTCATTTTTTGAAAGTTCAAATTTTAATATGAGTGCTATGGGACCTAATTTGAATATGGGAAATCCTAACATGGGTATGCCGAATATTAATGCAGCTAGCAGTAGTTTTTATGCTGCTCAAAACATGCCAATGCCTTTACCAAATTATACGATGCCAAATCAAAATCCTGTATTACCTAATACTTCTTTAAGCGAATTAGAAAGTAGAATGGCTAAGCTTGAGCGAAGTATAAATCGCTTAGAAGCTCGTTTAAATAAATTAGAAGGTACTACTTATTACTCAAAAGAAACTTATGAAACTGATGGCAATATGTACATGGTTTAATAAATTTCTTTTTTATACTATACTATTTTTTTCGAAAAAAGGACAGATTTTTCTGACCTTTTTATTTTATTTGTACTTTACCAAATGTAATTTTTTTCATAATTTTATTTAAATATTCTTTACCAAAAACTGTCATTAAAGTTCCTTGTTTATAAGTAACAAATAAATAAGTGATTGCTCCTAGGATACTTATAATCGCGACATAAAGAATACAAGAGAATTTACTTGTTATATCTAATGGAATGATTGCTTTTAAAATAAGAACTACAACGGTCATGATTAAAGTTGGAAGGATTAATTTGCCTAACATTTTAAAAGAAGATTTGTAACTTAATTTATGATCTTTTCGCATGACATACATCGCGGTTACTACAGAGAATGAATAGCCGAGGATGGAAGCTAAAATGGCTCCGATAAATGGTTCAAATCCAAGACTGTGCATTAAAAGCATTAAAGGAACATCTAACACTGCATTGGTAATGTAACCTAATAAAGAAGTTAAATAAACACTTTTAAACTTATTTAAACTTTGTAAAGTAGAAGATGTTACCATATAAAGATTAAAAAACAAGGAAATAAAAATATAAAACGATAAGACTAAACCGCCTAATTCAATATCTTCGTATCCATAAAAAATGCTCCAAATTGCTTTAGCTAATAAGGAAATTCCAATTACCATAGGAATACACGTGATTAAAATGATTTGAATGGCTTTATTTAATCTTGATTCTACTAGATTCCATTTTTTTAAAGTGAAAGCTTCAACAATATTTGGAATTAAACTTACGGTTAGTCCCATAGCAATCGCGTTGACAACCATACTAATTTTTCCGGACCAAGTAGCTACCGATGAGGTAATAAACTCTGTCGTGTGAGCATCAAATCCTAAACTGGTCATTGTTCTAGAAATTAAAACCATATCGACAAAACTATATAAAGAAACGGCTACATCGATTACGATAAATGGAATTGCATAAGTAGCAATTTTTTTGATAATTTCTTTATTTGAGATTGCATCTTTTTTCACATCGGTCGTTAAAGATAATTCTTTTTTGTGCCGTCGCATATTGGCTAGAATATATAAAATCGCGGCAATTCCTCCGGCAAATGCTCCAAAAACAGCAATACCTACTGAGTTTGTTAAAGATAAATGAAACACATTTAAAGCAAGATAACTTCCGCCTAAAATGACGGCAATTCGAACAGCTTGTTCAATTACTTGACTAATACTTGAAACATTGATGATATTATGGCCTTGTAAATAGCCTTTTGAAACACTTAAAAAAGGAATTACTAAAATGGCGAAGGATACACATCGGATCACAAATGCAACATCATTAATGGTATTCCCGCCTTCTAGCTCGCCAAGGATTATCGAGGCAATATTTTCAGCAAATACCATTAATACAATAAAAGCCGCAATGGAAACAAAACCAATAATTTTCTTTCCTAAACGATAAGCTCGTACTTTAGCATCCATCATTCCTAAGGTATTATACTCTTTAATAATCTTACTCATAGCTATTGGTAAGCCAGCTGAAGAAATATCTAAAAAAATCACATAAATATTATAAGCATATGCATAAAGAGCACTCCCTTGTACTCCAATCATCGCATAAAAAGGAATTACATAAAGCATTCCTAAAATTTTTGTAATTACAATTGCTGAGGTTGCAATAATTGTTCCTTCTAAAAAACCGCTTTTCTTCATTCTTAACCACTCATTCTTTTTCACTATAAACCACCATGGCTGAAAAGCAATAGATCTGATCTTCGCCTTGGACTGCTATAGCGACTTGAAACTGTATGTCTATTATATCACTACTTGTTCCACTTAGAAAAGCATTTATTTTTTGTTCTAATTCTTTCTCGGTGTTCTCATCGAAGCATTTTACCTTCATAAAACCATTCCCTTTACTATATTTAGTAAATCAAATTTTTTGAAAAGAATTTGTCGAATTTTGGAAAAAATGTTATAATTTTTATGGTGAAAAAGATGAAATCAAATATCTGTTTTGTAGTTGTAACTGTGCTTCTTATCATTCTCTTTATAGTTGTTTATTTTAAATTCAATGTTTATGAAGTTACTTTTGTTGTCGATAACGAAATTTATGAAACGGTAGAACTTAGAAAAGATACTACTTTAAAGGAAGTTCCGGTACCTACCAAGGATGGATATGCATTTATTGGTTGGTATGATCATGATGGAAATGTTTATGAAAAAGGAAATAAAATTACCGAAGATATTGTTTATTACGCCCGATGGGCTACAATTGTTACCGATGAAAATGAAAACTGAGCTTTTTCAATGAGCTCAGCTTTTTATTTTACTAAAATACTTACTATTTTATTTGGAACATAAATAAATTTGCTAATTTCTTTTCCTTCAAGATATTTTTTTACTTTCTCTTGATTTAATACTTTTTCTTTTACAGAATTTTCATTCTCTTCTTTTGTTACTTCTATTTCATCACGAAGTTTGCCATTAATTTGAATGCCAATTACTTTCATTTCATCTACGATAAAAGCTTCATCATAAACTGGCCATGAGCTTTTGCAAAGTTGTTCTCCTAAAGCATATTTTTCATTTAATTCTTCGGTGATGTGTGGAGCGATCGGATTTAATAACTCTAATAATAGACGATAGTCTTCTTTTGAGATTCCTTCTTCATATTTTTCGTATTCGTTTAACATAATCATTAAAGCGGCTACAGCTGTATTATATTTAAGAGAACTTAAGTCTTCAGTAACTTTTTTAATGGTTTTGTTAGCTAAAACTTTATTTGTATAGCCTGATTTTTGATTTATTTTGTCGCCAATTTTTAGAATGCGGTCTAAAAATCTTTTACAGCCTTTTAATGAATCGGTACTCCATGAAGCATCAGATTGATAATCACCAATAAACATTTCATAAACTCTTAACGTATCGGCTCCATATTCTTTTACAATATCATCTGGATTGATTACATTGCCTTTTGATTTGCTCATTTTTTCATTGTTTGATCCTAGAATCATTCCATGACTTACTCGAACGTCAATCATTTCTTTCGTTGGAACTAAGCCAATGTTGTATAAAAATTGAACCCAGAATCTCGCATAAAGTAAATGTCTTGCTGTATGTTCCATTCCTCCATCATACCAATTTACTTTTTGCCAATATTTCATAGCATCCATACTTGCAAATTCTTTGTCGTTATGTGGATCCATATATCTTATGAAATACCAGCTTGATCCAGCCCAGTTTGGCATTGTATCTGTTTCTCTTTTTGCTGGTGCTCCACATTTTGGACAAGTTGTATTTACCCAATCTGTAATCTTAGCAAGTGGACTTTCTCCATTATCGGTTGGTTCATATTCAGCTACATCTGGAAGTAATAATGGCAAATCTTTTTCATCCATTGGTACCCAGCCACAGTGTTCACAGTAAATCATTGGGATTGGTTCTCCCCAGAATCTTTGACGTGAGAAAATCCAATCACGCATTTTGTAATTATTTACCCTGCGAGCAATTCCTTGATCAACAAGTTTTTGCGTAATTTTTTCTTTTGCTTCAGAAACTGTTAAACCTGTAAATTCTTCACTATTTATTAAAGTACATTCTTTAGTTAAATAATCTTGTTTTTCGAAAGCATGATCTTTTATATTTCCACCACTTATTACTTCAATCATTTCAAGGTTGTGAGCTTTCGCATATTCATAGTCTCGCTCGTCATGAGCTGGAACGGCCATGACTGCTCCAGTTCCATAATCACCTAAAACAAAATCGCCTAAGAAAATTGGAACTTCTTTTCCGTTTACTGGATTGATTGCTTTTATTCCTTGTAAAATTACTCCTGTTTTATCTTTATTTAAATCGGTTCTTGCTAAAGCCGATTTTTTAGCGGTTTCTTCAATATATTTTTCTACTTCTTCTTTATTTTCTACTCGAGGCATTAATTCTTTAATTAATTTGCCATCTGGCGCAATTACAAAAAATGTTATTCCATAAACCGTTTCAATACAAGTTGTAAAAATTGAAAATTGGCCACCGCCGACGATTTGAACGTCCATCTCTACACCTGTTGATTTACCAATCCAATTGATTTGACCAAGTTTTACTTTTTCGGCGAAATGGGTATCCTCTAAACCTTGTAATAAATCTTCGGCATAACTAGCCATTTTTAGCATCCATTGGGATTTTTCTCGTTGTTCTACTTCGGTTCCGCATCTTTCGCATACGCCTCCAGCAGCATCTTCATTGGATAATACGGTTTTACATTTTGGACACCAATTTACTGGCATGGTTGCTTTATAAGCCATTCCATGTTTATAAAATTGTAAGAATTGCCATTGAGTCCATTTGTAATATTCTGGATCGGTTGTAGAAAATTCACGACTCCAATCAAATGAGAATCCTAGATTTTGCATTTGACTTTTAAACGTTTTGATATTTTCCTTTACGGCATCTTTTGGATGAATATGGTTTTTAATCGCGTATTGTTCTGCTGGAGCTCCAAACGCATCCCAACCCATTGGAAATAACACATTGTATCCTTGCATTCTTTTCATTCTCGCCATCGCATCTACAGCTGTATAGCTTCTTACGTGTCCCACATGAAGACCAGTTCCACTTGGATAAGGAAATTCTACTAAAATGTAATAAGGCTTTTTTGTAGTATCGCCATTTTTTGCTTGGAAAACTTTTTCTTCTTCCCATATTTTATGCCATTTTTTTTCTATTTCTAATGTATTCATTTTACTCTCCTCTTTCTTTGATAACCTTTTTTTACTAAATGTCTTCCATATATT
>CALVPL010000095.1 GCA_944351315.1 uncultured Bacilli bacterium
GTGATGCGATCTTAGAAATGAGATTACGTCGTTTGACTGGCTTAGAAAAAGATAAAATTGAAGCAGAATTAGCTGAATTGTTGAAGAAAATTGAAGAATATAAAGCAATTTTAGCTAGTGATGAAAAGGTTTTAGCTATTATTCGTGCTGAATTACTTGAAATTAAGGATAAATATGCAGATGAACGTCGTACAAATATCGATATGACAGCAATTGAGTATATTGAGGATGAATCCTTAATTCCAGAAGAAAATATTATGGTCGCTTTAACAAATAAAGGTTATATTAAAAGAACAACTACAGATACTTTTAAAGCTCAAAATAGAGGTGGAGTAGGTGTTAAAGGAATGGCTACAAATGAAGAAGATTTTGTTGAACATTTGTTGAACTTATCGACACATGATTATGTATTATTCTTTACAAATAGAGGTAAGGTTTATCGTTTGAAAGGATATGAAATTCCTGAATTCAGTCGTCAATCCAAAGGAATTCCAGTTATTAACTTATTGCAAATCGATAAGGATGAATCTATTAATTCTATCATTCGTATTGATAAAGATAATAATTATAAATACTTATTATTTGCTACAAAGAAGGGTATTGTTAAGAAAACTTCAATTGAAGAATTTGATAATATTCGAACAAATGGTAAGATTTGTATTACTTTAAGGGAATCTGATGAATTGATTAGTGTTCGTAAAACTACTGGTAATGATATGATCTTATTAGGTTCTAGTGCTGGTAGAATGGTAAAATTTAATGAAAATGAACTTAGAGTAATGGGAAGAACGGCAAGTGGTGTACGCGGTATTAATTTGGATGGAAATGATTGTATTGGTGCTGAAATTGCAACGGATGATGATAAGATTTTAATTGTAACAGAGAAGGGTTACGGCAAGCAAACAAATGTTCGCGAATATCGTCAGACAAGTCGTGGTAGTAAAGGGGTTAAGGCCTTAAATATTACTGATAAAAATGGTTCAATTGCTTCCTTCAAATTAGTTGGAGAAAATAACGATGTAGTTATTATTACTAATACCGGTATGTTAATTCGTTTACCGTTAGATCAAGTATCTACACTAGGCCGTGTAACTCAAGGAGTTCGATTAATACATTTAAAAGATAATCAATCTGTCGCGACTATTAGTATTGTTGAACACGAAGAAAAGACTGATGAAAATACCGAAGAAATTGATAGTTCAAATACTGAAGAGAAATCTGAATAAAAGATTTCTTTTTTTTATGTTCCACGTGAAACATACGAGAAATTATTTCCCGGGAAATAATTTTGTGCATAACTCATATTTATATTTTAATTAATTTCTGATCTTAATTATATTTTATAAAATAAATCTTATTTATCTAATTTCAAATTAAAAGAGTGGTGTGTATAACTAATGTTTCACGTGGAACATTGAAAGAACTTTTTACATTGTAAATAGTTCATAAATATTAAAATAACATTTAAATTTTTATTTGTATATTAAATAGAAATAATTTTCTCAATTAATAAAGTTGATAAGTTATGTTTCACGTGAAACATTCATTAAAAAGAAATTAAATTTATTCATGATAATTTGATTATTAAAAAAAGCAAAAATTGCTTGTACTGAGTGAATAACTATAACGTTCCACGTGAAACGTATGTGAAATTGGAGTTTTTATGCTTAAATATTGCAAAAACAATGCTAAATTCAATTAAAATTTCAAAATTAAATTCATTTTTTATATGAATATAAATATTTATTGTTAAATTTTGTTTATAACTGTGATGTTCCACGTGAAACATAGATTCATTTTAGAATATTTAATTTATTTGAATTTATAGTATTTTATACTTAAAAAGTAATTTTATAAATGTTAAGTGGATAACCAATGTTTCACGTGGAACTAAAAATAATTAATTTACTTAAATATTAAAAAAATGCCATTTAATTTTGTCTAGTTTATAATATAAATACATTATTCATAATATTTTGAATAAATAATGCTAAATTTCATGCTTTTACAAGAAATAAGTGAATAAAACAATCAAAAAAAAACGATTTTAAAAATAAAAGTTTATAACTATAATGTTCCACGTGAAACATCAATGATTTTAAGCTTTATAGTGGATAAATTCATTAAATTTTAAAAAAACAGAACTTATTTTTCAAAAAATGATTGTTTAGGTGGATAACCCAATGTTTCACGTGAAACGTTGATAGATTTTTCTTGCATTTTGACTTATTTTTTGATAATCTTAATTTGTGCAACAAATATATTGTAATCTGGTCAGGATCGGAAGATAGCAGCCACGTCAATCCCTATTTGTGTGCACTTTTTTATTGGAGGAATCTAAGTGAATAAATATATAGATATTTGTCTTGATGAAGCTCGAATTAGTTATCAACAATCAGACGTTCCAATCGGGGCTATTCTTGTTAAAAATGGCGAAATTATTGCAAAATCACATAATACTCGAGAACTTGATAACTCTATCCTTGGTCATGCCGAAATTAATGTTATTTTAGAGGCTTCGAAAGTGCTCAATAGGTGGAATTTAAGCGATTGTGAGCTTTATGTTACCTTAAAACCGTGTTCTATGTGTATGGAAGTGATTAAACAATCAAGAATAAGAAAAATTTACTATTTATTGGATAAACCAGATTATAAAAAAGAGTTTACTAAGAGTGAATTTATTAAAATTAGCGAAAGCGAAAGCGAACAAATGTATCAAAAAATGTTGGCGGATTTTTTTAAAGATAAAAGATAAAATTTTGTGTTATAATAATAGAGAATTGAATTTTAGAAATGGTGGGGTTTTCATTGGAATATAAAGTTTTGTACCGTAAATACCGACCTAATTGTTTTAAAAATATTGTCGGTCAGGATTATACAGTTAAAATGCTTCAAAATGCAATTATTCACAATAAAATAGCACATTCTTACTTATTTACTGGTCCAAGAGGAACTGGAAAGACGAGTACGGCTAAGGTTTTTGCTAAAACAATTAATTGTCAAAATATTCAAAATGGTGAAGCTTGTGGTAAATGTAGTAGTTGTCTTGCTTTTGAACAAAGTCCAGATATTATTGAAATTGATGCTGCATCTAATAATGGAGTAGATGACATTCGAGAACTTATAAATAATGTTAAAATAGCTCCGACTGAAGGAAAATATAAGATCTATATCATCGATGAAGTTCATATGATGACATCTAGTGCTTTTAATGCTTTATTATTAACTTTAGAGGAACCTCCTGCTCATGCTATTTTTATCATGGCAACTACCAATGTTGAAAGTGTTCCAATAACTATTTTATCTCGTTGTCAACGCTTTAATTTCAAGAAATTTTCTATTGAAGATTTAACAAAACAAATTCGTTATGTTTGTGATCAAGAATCTATTTCTATCACAGATGATGCGGTTTTAGAGATAGCTTATCTATCTGAAGGTGGAATGCGGGATGCTTTAAGTTTGTTAGATCAATTAGCTTCTAATGGTGAAGAAATTACTGTAGATAAAATTTTAACAAATTATGGTTCAATTTCTATGAAATTTATCCGTGATTTAATACATAATGTTGAAAACAAAGAAGCTTCTTTAGTGCATCAAGCATTGCTCGAGTTACAAAATACTTCTTCAGATTATAAAATTTTTATAAAAAAAATGATTCAAGAACTTTCTGAAATTGCTGTTTCTATTGTTTCAGGAACTTATGAAGGAAAATTTAGTTATGAACAAGTTAAAGATTTAATTTTTAGTTTTAACGAATGTTTAAATAAAATAAATATCCATGTAAATCCTTTTGTTTTAATCGAAGTTTTGTTATTTGATTCATTTTCTGAAAAAAATGAGAAAAATGTGGATAACTATTTAGAAAATGTGGATAAAATTTTACATAAAGAAGAAAAAATCGAAAAAAACTCAAATCCTGTTCAAGAAATTTCTACAGAACCTGAAATGAGTGTGAATGAGACGAATGAAAATGAAAATGACTATTTAAATAAACTTATTCAACTTAGAGTGAATAACTGTTTTACAGAAGCAAAAAAAGAAGCATTACTTAAAGCCCAAAGTATTTGGAATACATTAGTTCAAGATGATGCAATTAAACCGGCTATAAAAGCTCTTATTATAGACTCTACAGTAGTAGCTGCTTCAGATAATTACTGTATTTTGACAGCTAAACTTGATAGTACTGTTCATCTTTTAAATAAAAGTTTAGAATCTTTAACTGAAGAATTGCAATCTTATTTTGCAAATACCATTCATTTTGTTGCTTTAAGTGAAAAAGATTGGAAATTTGAAAAACAAGAATATGTAAAAAATATAAAAAATGGTCAAAAATATTCTTTAATTTCTGAGGGAACTTTAGATGATTTAAAACCAAAAGTTTATTCTGAGATTGAAGATATTGCCACAAATGTGTTTAATCGTGATAAAATAGAGTTAGTTTAGAAAAGAGGAAAAGATTATGAATATGCAAAGTATTATGGCTCAAGCTCAAAGAATGCAAAGAGATTTACAAAAGAAAAAGGATGAAATAAATGCTCAATTATTTCCCGGGAAATATGAATTTGTTGAAGTAACCTTAAATGGTAAAAAAGAAATGGTTCGTTGTAAAATTAATAAAGAATCAATTGATGCTTCAGATATTGAATTATTGGAAGATTTTATTGTTTTGGCTACTAAAGACGCTATTCAAAAAATTGATAAAGAGTTTCAAGCAAAAATGGGACAATATGCAGGCATGCTTGATGGTTTGATGTAATATGGAAGTTTATCCAAAAAATTTTGAAGCTTTAGTTGAATCTTTAAAAAAGTTGCCAGGTATTGGTGAGAAGAGTGCGGAGAGAATGGCCTTAGCTATTTTGGATATGTCTACTGAAGATGTTGTTCAAACAAGTAATGCACTTTTGGAAGCTAAAAAAACTTTACATTCTTGTTCTATCTGTGGAAGTTTAACCGATCAAGAAATTTGTAATATTTGTTCGAATGAAACCAGAGATAAAAACTTAATTTGTGTAGTCGAAGATTATAAGAGTGTTTTTGCTTTTGAAAAAGTAGGAAATTTTAGGGGAGTTTACCATGTGTTAAATGGGTTAATTTCTCCAATGTTAAATATTGGAACGGATGATATTAATCTGGCTTCTTTAGTAAAAAGAGTTTCCGAGTTAGAACATCCAGAGCTCATTTTGGCTTTAAAAAGTTCCATTGAAGGACAAACTACTACTTCATACATTAAGAAAATTTTTGAAAACAAGAATGTAACAATTAGTCGTTTGGCTTATGGAATTCCTATGGGAGCAGAAATTGAGTATTTGGATATGTTGACTTTAGATAAAGCATTATTTGATCGTAAAATTATTTCGGAATAAAAATCCGATTTTTTTCATATCTTTTATTAGAGGGAATTCTATGATAAGGAAAATATATGCAGTTTTGAAAAAAGTTGTATTTGCTTTTCTATTATTATATGGTTTAAATTATTTTATTTCTTCTTTACATATTTATATTCCAATCAATCTTATTACTGTTGGAATTGTAAGTTTTCTAGGCCTTCCTGGTCTTTCTTCTTTAATTATTTTGTATTTTATAGTAAAATAGCTTTAGGTGAAGGAACGTGAATAACAATATTTTTCAAGAATTAGTTCAAGCATATCGTGAGAAAAAATTGGCTCATGCTTTTTTGATTGAAACAAATGATAAAGAAAAGAGTTATCACACTTTACTGCAATTTTTAAAAGTTATCAATTGTCCTAATGAATATCAGGAAAATTGTTCAAATTGTAATTTATGTCATCTTATTGATACAAATTCTTTACCTAGTTTATTAACTGTATATCCTGATGGTATAAATATTAAAAAAGAACAAATCTTAGAAGTGAAACGTGCATTTCAAACTAAGCCTGTTTTTTCCAAATATAATATGTATATAATTATGGATGCAGAAAATTTGAATTCTTCTAGTGCAAATACAATGTTAAAATTTTTAGAAGAACCTGAGGATTCAATTATTGGTTTTTTTATTACTAATAATAAAGAAAATGTGATTGATACTATTAAGAGTCGATGTCAAATCTTATTAGATTATTATGATGTTGATATTTCTAAACAAATTCCTTCTTCTTTTAAAGAGATGGCTATTTCTTATGTAAAAGAACTCGAAACTTCAGGTATTGATGCTGTTTTTTATAATAGAGATGTTCTTTTGCCAGAAATAAAAGATAAAAAAGATTTATTTTATTTATTTGAAGCTTTATTAGATCTTTATCGCAATTTGTTTTTTGCTGTTCAGAATCTTGAAGTTTTAAAAGATGAATATCAAGAATTTAAATTTTTGTTGAAAAAAAATCTAAAATATTTTGAAAAAAAAGTTGATTTAATTATGGAAATTTTAGATGAAATAAATTATAATTTAAATATTTCTTTAGTTTTGGATCGATTTGTATTAGAAGGTGGTGATTCATAGTGAATATTTATGGTGTTGTTTTTCGAGATCG
>CALVPL010000096.1 GCA_944351315.1 uncultured Bacilli bacterium
ATGTAGCTAGTCAAGCATTTGAAAATACTTTTAATGTAAAAGGAACAAATGCTACTTTTTCAAATGATGCAGTATCTGCCTTAAGTAAACAAGCTATTAATAAGCAATCAGAAAATATAAAATTTGCCGAAACAGAAACAAAAGATTTTAATACAGATGAATTAAAAGATCCATCGATTTTTTATACTGTAAATGGAGCAACATTAGCTGCGGCCTTAACATCTAACGGTTTTCACTCTGAATTATCTTCCAATAATAGTAAAAGCAAAGAACAGGCTAAGAATGAAAATTCAAATACCGATAGTCAAAATGCCAAGAAAACTGTAAATCAGGCAAATAACACAGAACAAGTTATAGATGATTCTACACTTGCTGGCATAGTAAATCAAAATTTTAAAGAAGAAGACTGGGGAAGAGTATTTAATAAAAACTGTGAAAATGCTAAAATGATGAGTGAAGCTTGTGAGGAAACTATAAAGTATTTAGAGGAGCAACGTGATAATTTAGAAAAAAAATTTGATTCATTTCTTATTGGAAATGGTTATAATCTTAAAACAGAATTTTATATGCCTGGCGATAATATTGAAAGCATAAAGGCCCTTACACCCGAAGAATACGAAAATACATTATTAACAAGTATAAATTATGACATTCCGGATCCAGATCCTGAAATAGGATATAATATAGTAAAGCGTAAAGAAAAGGCTAGAAAAAAAGCAGAAGAATACGCAATTAAATTTAATGAAGCATTTGAAAAACAAATGGGTATGACATATGAAGAATATAAACTAATTATTCAATCTATTAATCAAGATATTGCTACGATTAAATCTTCAAAATATGCTTTTGATCAACAAGTGAAAAGTTCACCATATATAGCAATCATGTATTCAGAAGAATTTATAAAATATAAAGAAACTTATAATCCTAAAGAAGAATATAAATTAGAACGAGTTGGTCTTTTTAAAAAAGAAGATACAGTAAGATATTGTAGCATGTTTAGCGAAGAATTCAGTTTATATAATAGTGATTTAATAGATTCCAGTCTATCAAACACAAAAATAAAAAGTTATGAAAGATATACATTATTAACAGATGATGAAAAAGCACTTTACAGTTTTTTGTATGATAATAAAGGATATAAAGAAGCCGAAAATTATATAGAAGCTATAGAAGATACTTTAAATAATCGTCAAGGACTAAAAGAAGCAACTGATTTTATTAATGGTATTTCAGACAAAAAAATTACAATAGATTATAAAAGTGCAACTGCTGGTCAAGATTTTTTTAAAGCTTTAGAGCAAATTGATGTAGGAGATAAATGGAATTCTTTCTTTTCAACTGCGGGTAAAGGATTTGGTGATGGACTAGAAAATTTTGGCGAAGGAATAGCAAATATCCTGCAAACTGAAGGGATGATTTCTACAAACCAATATGCCCAAATGTATATTTTACAAGGATTTAAAAAAGAATGGCTTTTAAGTGGGACTTATGAAATAAGCACGAGTGCTGGAAATATGGCTCCAGCAATAGCCTTGGGAGCAGTAGCTACTTTAGCAGCAGGCCCAGCAGGTTATGGATTAAGTGCTCAAACAGCTGCAACCGTTGGAAGTACAGCAGGATATGTAAGTACTGGATTTTCGGTTTTTGGTAATGCAAAAAATCAAGCTTTAGTAAACGGCAACTCTCTAGCCTCATCAACACTTTATGCAACCTTTAGTGGAGTTTCAGAAGTGGCATTAGGAAAACTCTTAGGTAATATTGGAATTTTAAATGAAAATGCTAGTTTTACTTTAAAGCAAATACTTAATGAAGGTGTGGAAGAAGGTCTTCAAGAATTTGTAGATGCAGGGTTACGAGCGGCACTTTTAGAAGAGGATATTCAGGTAAATCAATTACTAGGCGATTCAGGAAAATCCTTTTTGTATGGTGTAATCATGTCAGCAATTACAACTGGCGGTCAACAAACAATTCGAGTTATCTCAGAGAATAGATCATATACCATAAATTCAGCAGAAGCCATAGAACTACTAGAAATAATAAATAATAACCCAGATATGAATCAAGAACAAATTGTTGTAAACTATTTAAATAATACTTTAGAAAGCAAAAATACTGAAAATATTTATACACCATTTGAAGTTACAGAAAATGCTTCTTTTGAAGAGAAAGCTAAAAAATTTGGGATAAATATGATAAATTCTCTAAAAGATACGGGATCAAAAATTGCTTTAGAAAGTGCATCACTTAATGAAACTGCAACGAAAATATCTTCTAGACTTTGGCAAAATACTAAAACAAATACATCCAAAATTATGGATATAGCAAACGATCAACTAAAATCTACTCAGGCTAAAATATCCAAAAATATTCAAAATATATTTACTCAAACAAAAAATGTGATGCAAGAGAAGATTTCTCAAGTAGCTGAAAATAATTCAAAAGTGAATTTGACAGAAAAAGTTATGAGTTCTAATGAGATGGTTGACCAAGTAAAAAATAAAATAGCAGATGTATTGGAAGTAGATATAACTCCAGAAAACAGTATTGGAGACACATTTGATTTATTTGCCGATAATTTAAATACTAATATAAAAGAATTATTGCATTTAAACATTGATATTCCTCAAACATTTATCGGTTTATTTTACGCTCCATTTAACGTGCTAGCTAAATTAGTGTATACACCTGTAAAAAAGAATTCAAAAATTAGCCAAACGATAGTAGAAGAGGGAATCTATCATATGACAAGTTTAGATAGTGCAAATAAAATATTAGAATCTGGCTATGTTAAAGCATCTGGTATGTTATCAAGTTATGGTAACAAAAAAGCTTTCTTTTTTGCAGGGATGCCAGAATTTTCTAAAGTTGCATTAAACACTTCTGGATTTTTAGAAAAATCTGTGGCTGTTAAATTTAAAGTTTCTGAAAATGAACTGAACAATTTTCGTTACCGTTCCTTAAATGATCAAGCAGTTACTGTTGACGGAAATTACTTGTTCGATAAAGCAAATGCTAGTATAGTATATTTAGGATTAGTAAATGAAAATGGAAAGTTAGTTTATAAGGAAATTTCTGAAAATGAATACAATAATTATCGAAGCGATATCCCAACCGATTTTTTAAGTCGCCAAATTACTAACTTAGAAGCAAGTTTAAGTGCAATTGCAGGAGAAGGAAGAACAATTATTCATAATGTGGAAAACGTAATTGAATCACTTCATAAAAATGAAGTAATAAAAAAAGCATCAAAATCTCTTGGCAATATAAAAAATAAAGTAAAAACAAATTTAGAAAATATAAGTGATCAATTAGAAATACAACAAATTTTAAAATCATTAAATAAAATTATAGAAAATAAATTAGATGATACAACCGCTTCTTTAGTAGAAAAATATAATGAACTTTTAGATTCGGATCCTAGATTACAAGAAATTATTGTTAAAGCTGACCGACAAGAAAAAGTTGCCATTCCGAAAGAATTACTAAATTCTTATATGGAATTAAGAAAATTAGAATTTAAAATACTTAATCCTGAATCAAGAAAAAATTCTAAAAGCACAATAAATCGGTTAAAAGATTTTATAAATGGAAAAATTGTTCATTCGATTCAATCGGTTCTAAAATCAAATGAATGGGTAAATAAACCGCGAAATACTAAAAAATATGAATTAGACATATCAGATGTAACCGAAGAGATTAAACCGTGGATTCAAGAATATATGGAAAGTGGCAGTTTATCAGAAGAATTAGGAAAACAACTAGAAGAATGGTTTTTCGATGAAAATTATATTATGGGATTACACGCGATGGGAATGGCTATGTATGATGAGAATGGTCGCAATATAATAGGAGATAGTATTTTAAAAAAAGGGCTTTCCTTAACAGGTAATTTAGAGACTGGCGTAACAAAAGAATTAAGTGATAATGTGTTTCTAGTAAATAAACAAAACAAATTTAGTTATGCTTTATACTTAAAAAATTTATTTGCATCTTCCTATTATAAAGCGGACGGCGAAGGAGGTGCGGTCATTGTTCGTATTCCTAAAGAAGATATAAATAACATAAACAAATTAACTGAATATATAGATGGTCAACCATATTTAAAAAAAGAATATATAATGGGATACGTAAATTCTTCTAAAGGAAATCTTTCTGAACTTATTACTTT
>CALVPL010000097.1 GCA_944351315.1 uncultured Bacilli bacterium
GGACCTACCGGACCTACGGGACCAACAGGACCAACTGGACCATAATTTTTATAAAATTATTTCTTTATTCCCAAGCAAAAAAGGCAAGAAATATATTCTTAGCCTTTTTTTATTCTTCATCTAAATCAAATTGCATCGCTGCATATAACGATGTAGCTACTTTATCAAGTTCCTCTTTATCTACCACCGGATAAAGTTTATCTGGTTCAATATTATTTACTGTCATTTGTTTGCAAATTTTAGCTTTCTTAGGATTTATATTTTCTTGATCATCCGTTTCTAAAAGCAAATAATAATAATTATTTTCTTCAACAATCATTGAAGCAACAATATATTTTTTATCTTCAATCGTTAAAATATCATATAACTCATATTGCATATTATCTACTTCTACCTCCTAATTCTTGATCAGCCAAAACATCTTGCAACTGAACATCATTAATATCAAATACTCCTGTTGGAATTTTATTTTTTAAATAATCCTCTTCTCCACTTTTAGCAACACCAGACACACTTTGTAATACACCACCATTTGCTTTAATTTGGTCTATTTTTTCCTGAGCATTACTATCCGTATAATTTACTGTTTGCAATGTACCATCTGGCATTTGATAATGTTCTGAAACAATTGTATAAGAATCATCCTGATAAGTAGGCGATAATGGAGTATTTAAATCTGTATTTTCATAAATAATTGGATTTTCATTTAATTCAAAAGAATTTCCAAGGTTTGTTTGATCTTTCACTTCGGCTACATTTTCTTCATCTAAAGAAACAGAACCACTATTATCTAACTCAATGGATTCAATATCATCAATAGACATATCCGTATTTTCATTAGTAAACGTACTTTCACTAACTACTTCTTGTGTCGAAACATTTTGACGAGCCATAAAATGTCCCATACCATAACTTGCAGCTAACGCACTAACAGTTAAAGCAATTTGAACAGCTTTTTTCTTTAAGAATTTCTTAATCTTTTCTAACTTCTTAGGTTTTTCAACTTTCTTCACAGTAAGTGCCTCAGTCAATTTAGCTCGTAAAGCCAAGTAACGATTCATGACCACTTCAAAAAGTAAAGCATATTTTTTATCGAAATAAAATACCTTGCCTTCCACTTCTAAAGACATTTTATCGTGAATTGGTTTAGAACTTATGTCATGAAGTAAAAAATAATAATAATCCAATTTTTCTTCATCTGCTAAAGTTGCCACATACTCTTCATCAATATAAATATCTAAAGTTTGATTTTTTTCACGAATATCTATCAAACTTTGAACAGCCATTGTAAAAGCTTTAGTATATTTTGCATCCACTACTACTTCTTTACCATCCATATACAATTCTACTGGATTTCTTTTTTCTTTTAAAAGAATAGTATTAATTAAATTTTTACAATAATTTATCTTTTCTTCTTCACTTAAAGTACCATAATATTCTGAATCAAAAACAACTTGTTCAAATTTCTCTTCAGCGGCTTCTATATTTTCAATCATTGCTTTATTTTGCAAAAATTGTGGAAGTTGCTCTTTAGGTAAAGAAATCAATTGATTATTTAAGGAAACTTTTTCTAAATCCGTAACATTTGAAAAATTTAAAATATGATTATTTTCTTCTCCCAATTCTTCTACTTTCTTTTTGCATTCTTCTTTAACAACTTCAAACATTTCAATCAATTTCCAAAATAATTCTTCATCCTTTTTATCAATTCGAAATTTCTTTCCATTCCAAACAATTTCTATAGGATCATCAATAAAATTATTAGTAACTTTTCTAACTAAATCATCAATATAATTTAATTTTTCTCCTAAATTTAACTTATTATAATATTTTTGATCAATAACATAACTGTAGTAATGCACTTTTTTACTTTCTAAATCTTTGATCATATCTACGAGTTGTTCATAAACTTGTTTGTATTCAAAAGGAATTTTCTTGCCATTTACAATACAAGGCATGAAACTTTTATCAGCAAAAACTTCAATTTGCAACATAAGATTTGCTAAGTATTGAATTTTTTGATTTTTACTCATTCCATCATACAAAATCCCATCAATACTTATATTGGGAAGATATTCTTTATTGAGAGTTTTCTCAATTTTCTTTAATTTTCCCATTAACAAACCATATTTTCCTCGTAATTGTTTAGGAATTTTTTTAGAAAAAGCTTGTCCATGATACGTATCTTTATAAAGAATTTTTCGACCTTTAGAATTTTCAATTTCTTTAAGAGAAGCTAAAATATTTTCTCGTTCTTTGATTAAATTTTCTGTTTCTTTAGGAGTCGATAAAGGCATCAATAAATCATTGGCTTCATAAGAAAATTCTTCATCAAGTTCTCCGGAAATTTCATGCAAAAATTGATAATTTGTCAAAATTTCTTGATCAATTTGATCCAAATTATTTAAAAGATTCTCATAATCACTTTGAGATTCATTAGAAACAAGGATTTCTTGATTTTCATAATATTCAATCTTTTTTTCTAATTCTCTTCTTTGATAAAGTAAATGAAGCAATTTTTCTTCACTTTCACGTTGTTCTTCAGATACGGAATCAAGATTTTCTTTAATGTCTAAAGCTTCTTTAGTAAAAGATCTAATGGTATCATAATAAACAATTCGTTCTTTTAAATAAGAATCTAATTCAGCTTTTACTTTAGGATCATTGGACTCTAAATACGATTTTTCTAAATCTGAAATAACAAGATCTAATTCTGGAAGTAAATTCAAAAAATCATTAACATCTTTAATTAATTCTTCACGTTTTTTTAATTTTTCATCACGTTCATTCAATACAGGTTCTAATTTTAAGATAAACTCTTCAATGTTCTTGTTCATAAAAACAGACCTCTTTCTATACTATTTAGTATATCACACTTCACTTTTTAATTGTAAAACCGACAAAATTCTTTACATTTTTTTAACAAAAAAAGAAAAGTTTTTCAACTTCTCTTTATTATAATCCCCCACCCGAACCAAACGAATCTAATTCTTCTTGGGTTACAATGATATTAATACGCATTCTTCGATTACCACAGACAAATAAAGCTTCACCTTGATTATAATATTTAATACTATCTCGTTCACTTTCATTTAAATCAATAAGTTTTGACAAGTCATCCACTGCTTGTTTTTTTAATCCCATAATAATATAGTAAGAAGCATTATCAAAAATCGCTTTACCATGAACTAAAACACTAGGTGCTGCAAAATCGGTTGGTTGTTGAGTAATAATAATCGTTCCCGTATTATATTTTCGGCTTCGTCTTTGAATTTGGGCTAAAAATTCAGCACCTAATTCATTTTTAGTAGATAAAAGCACATGAGCTTCATCAACACACATAACCGTATTTACAGTTGGATCCAAACACAATCCCCAAGCATATTTTAAAATGTTAAAAAATAAAGCATTTCGAACATTTTCATCAGCAGTCATCAACTCTTTAATGTTAAAAACAATAAAATCACTTTGAATATCTAATGTAGTATGGCCTGTAAAATAATAACGCAATTCTTTTACTAAAGGTCGAACTTTTAATTCCAACCGTTCCATAACATCCCGTTCATGAGTTCTTTCGGTCATGGAAAGAAGACGTCCTTTAATAGTTGCGTACACATCATCAAAAGTTGGATAATCTTCACTAGTAAATTTCGTATAATCTGTATCATAATCAATTTTATATCTTTTATAAGTATCTTGAACAACCTCACTAAACATTGTTAAAACATCTTCTTCAATATCTGGAGAATAATACTTCATAAAAGCTTTTAATTGTTGAATTGTTCTCGTTAAAACGGTATAGCCAAGTCCTTGGTTAATTTCTTCTTCATCCGCATCGATAACAATCTCAAGTGGATTAACCATTCCAAACTCGCCACCTTTACCAAGATCAAGAAAATCTCCTCCCATCGAACGAGTCATTTCTTCTAACTCACCTTCTGGGTCAATACAAACGAGTTTATATTCATTACGAATATGACTTCTTAATAGCAATTTGGCTGCAGTAGATTTACCACTACCAGAAGAACCTAAAATAATTACATTCGCATTATTACGATTATTTTCTTTTTTAATTTGATACAAAAATTGATTAAAAAGAATAACTCCACCAGAAAAA
>CALVPL010000098.1 GCA_944351315.1 uncultured Bacilli bacterium
TTCTTATCTCCAGCATGCATTTTTTGAAATAAACAAAGTTGTTCTTCATTCGATAAAACTTTTAATTCACTTGTATTTACTCCAGTTAATTCCACTTTATATTTTGCCATAAAAAAATCCTTTCACATTAGTTATGCGAAAAGATTTCATTTTTTATACATCATAATTGATTTAAAGCTTCAATAGCTGTTTTAATACTATCAACTTTAATAAGTTCGATATCATATCCTTTTTCTTCTTTAACCTTTAAAGCTTCTTCATAATTTCCTTCCGGAACCAAGAAAACTTCGGCCTTTTGTTGTACTGCTCCAATAAGTTTATACTTTACTCCACTTATTTCTCCGACATTCCCATGAATATCCATAGTTCCTGTTCCGATAATCTTTTTTCCATGAGTCAAATCTTCTTCTGTTAAAGCATCATAAATAGCCAAACTCATCATCAATCCTCCTGAAGGACCAGATTCACTTTGCTTCATTTGAATAGAAGCCCGTGGGTCTTCAGTATAATTATAAGTAACTGTGATCATGACTCCAATTTTTAAAGTATCATCAACTTTATAAATCGTGGCATAGCAATCCTTTTCTTCATTATCCCGCAAAACCTTAATATTTAAACGATCATTTTCTTGATGTTTAGAGATGATTTCATGAAGATCATCAGTCGTGGTAATTTTCTCTCCATCGACAGAAATAATTTTATCAAACAATTCTAAATCCGTCTTAGCTTGTTCATCAATATAAGTAATGTTGGCATTCTCACTTTCAATTTGTACTGGTTTTCCCGCTTCTTGATAAGCCGCGATAATTGCCGAATCAATAGATTGTTGGGTAGCAATTTGATCGGCTTTTAATTTTTCTTCAAAACTTTGATTATCATAAGTAATCTCACTTTCAGCCACGATATCCCAGTCTGGAATAATATAAGATAAAAGTAAGAATGGAATATTTCCTTTTACCATCGAAACATAAGCCATTCCAAGTTCCCCTTCTGAAGTATAGCCACCTTCAACACTAATTCGGTCGCTTAAATTCACCATACCTCCAGGTGTATAAATTTTATAAGGTAATTCAATTTGAAAAACAGCTAAAATAACGATAATAACAAGGATAAATTTATAATTTTCTTTAAAAAAGTTTTTAACATATTCAAGTGCTTTTTTCCCCATTTAATAGCCTCCACTATACAAGTATATCAAATTTTTACCAAAAAAATGTGGAGCTCCTCTATAAATTGACAGAGTTTGACATCTTTTTACTTCTCAAATAAAAAAAATCTTCATAAAAATTAGTATGAAACAAAATAAAGGTCCTTTAATTTTCTTGACTATTTTTACCATTTTTCTTTTTAAAGAAAACGTAGTAATTCATGATACTATTATTTTAAGTTGTGAACTTTTCTTAACTAAAGTTTTCCCAGCTCTTTTTCCTATGATGATTTTAAGCAATCTTTTCATCTATTTTGGTCTTCCCGAACTCTTATGCAAATACTTAGGAAAAGGTTTTCAAAAAATTTTTCACACCAGTCCTTATGGAGCTTTTGCCTTTTTCATTTCTTCATTTTCTGGAAGTCCTGCAAATGCGTATACCATTAAAAATCTAGAACAACAAGGATACTTAAATACCGAAGAAGCAAGTTTCGTTCTTTCCTTTTCATTTTTTAATAATCCACTATTTTTATATACCATGCTTTCTCTCATTTTTCCAAACAAACCACTCGTTGTAATAAAACTTATTCTTCTTCCCTATGTAATAAATTTAACATTAGGTTTTCTAACAAGAAAAAAAGAGCCAAACGAAGGGAAAAAAATTCTTTCTACTCCTGAGAAAAACTTTGGATCTTTTCTATCTACAAGTATTAAAGAAACCATGAATACATTACTATTTGTCCTTGGAGCAATTAGCATTTTCATGCTGTTAAATGCTTTAATAAATCCTCAAAAAATACCAATCATCGCCGGAATTTTAGAAATAAGTCAAGGATTAAATTCTTTAATCAATATCAATTTAACAAGCAAAATAAAAGAAATTTTGGCTATTCTTTTTATTAGTTTTGGCGGCTTATCTATCCACCTTCAAATAAAAGGAATCATTAGTGATACCAAAATTTCTTATCAAAAATTTCTAAAAATGCGAATCTTACAAACTCTTATAAGCTGTCTTATCATACTCGTAATTTAAATGTTTTTGGAGCGAATCGGTAAGCAATAAATAAAGAAATCACCGAATAAAGAATACAAAAAACACTAATAGCAAGTCCAAATGTCATAGTCGGAAGTTGTAAATCAATCATAAAATAACAAACAAAATACGTTAAGCCTTGTACAATACTATAAGTACTACTTTTCATTTCTGTCATAGCATTATATGGTTGAAGTAAATAATACATTACAAGATAATGAACGGAAAAGAAAATACTCATAGCCAAAATCGAAATAAATAATACCAAATAATTTAAAGGATTATCAGTTCCTCCAGTTATATATAAAAGAACAGGTAAAGCAATTCCCAAAATACTCGCTGGAATTAAATTTAAAGTAATTAAAGTTTTTAAACGTTCTTTAAATATTCCTAAAATTACTTTTGGTGTTCTATAAATTCGATAAGTTAACATACTATGATCACAATTCATAAACATTGCTTGAGTAACCGTTTGCCCACGATTAAGTAAATACATAATAAAAACAAAATAAGGTAAATAAGTAAGTAAAATAGTATTGACCTGTTGATGAATACCTTTATTGAGCAATAAAACAACGACGAAAAAAAGAAATAAGAAAATTAAAACAATCGATTGTTTTTTTATAGCTAAAGTTAAAATCTTTCGATGTCTTTTCACAAATAGATCATGAAAAAAAGCAAAACCACTTTTCGTACTAGTAAATCGTTCATCATATTCAATTTGTTTTAAGGTATTTTCACGAACAACTTGATTCTTAAGATTCTCACTGGTCATATAAACAGGACTATTTAAAAGTAATTCTTTATAAACTTTACGATAATAAGAAAATTTCCAAATACTTTTAAAAGCCAAAAGCCCAACAAGGATAGCTAAGAAAAAGAAAATGACTACAACTACACTAGGTAAAGTAATTTTTAAAAAAGGAAGACCATAAGCACACAACAGAAAAAGGCCTACAAAAATCCAATAGCTTCGAGGTGGATTATTTTCATTGATGACTTTCCTTTCTTTTGAATAAACCCGTAAATTATAAGCTGCCATAATCATTTTTACCGCACAAACAAAAATAGGTAAAACAAAAGATAGCCAAATTGGAACTCCAGCTAAATAACCAAATAAAACCGTAAAAGGTAAAAATCCAACAATTGTTTTTATCATTGCATAAAAATAATTGCTTAAAGTATACTCTCTTGCATCCATATTCATAAGGATCATAGCATAATATTTATCTTTCGTCGGATTAAACATATAGGTATTCAAAATAGCCCCCGCTAAAGTCAAAAAGAAAAACAAATGTAAAAATATATCTGGACTGTTTCCTTCATAAATTCCTAGTAAAGAAAAAATCATTAACCAAATATAAAGAAATTTTCCTAAAAATATATTCAAAATTTCTAAAAGAATATTAATAATATTTCCAAATATTTTAATGCCTTTATTTTGATATAAACGATTCGGCAAAATTTTTTTAATAAAAGGAAGTTGTTTCAATGAGTAGATAATACTGTTTATTCGATAAGCATTTTTCAATCGAAAAGAAATTACAAACGACTTTATCATAATTATTCTCCTTTTAATGCTTCAATAATTTTTTCCTTTAAAGGTTCACCCTTTTTCTGCCTCTTATCTACATATTCTAAAACACCTTTATTCAATAAAACAATTTCATCACATAAATCTAAGGCAAGTTCCATAATATGCGTTGAAAAAATAATAATATGATCCTTTTTGATATCGCGAAGTAAATTCTTCATTTCTTCAGCAACGACAACATCAAAACTAGTAAGAGGTTCATCAAGCAACAACACTTGAGGATTCATAATAATATTTACCAACATTTGCATTTTATTTTTCATGCCATGAGAATAATCTTTTAAAAGACGATCCCGATCCTCTTCATTGATTTGAACAAGTTCAAAATATTCATCGATAGATTTCAAGTCTTTTATACGGTTTTGATTAATATCAATAAAAAACTTTAAAAACTCTCTTCCAGTCAAAAACTCTGGAACATTTGGGGTCGATAAAACATATCCGATATCACAATCTTCAATTTTTTCTTTATCTGTCAAATAAAAGCGACCACCATCTACTTCTAGATCTTCATTTAAACAATTAAAAAAAGTGGTTTTTCCAGCTCCATTTCGACCAAGCAACCCATAAATTTTTCCTTGTTCAAAAGTAAAAGAAATATCCTTCAAAACTTCTTTTTTCTCAAAATTTTTCTTTAAATGTTCAATAACTAATTGCATATAAAAACTCCTTTAAAAAATCAGTCAACAAAATCATAGCACAAGAATAATCTAAATGTACAGTCGTTTTTTCTTTTTTTACATATGCTGTTATAGAAAGGAGTATGGAAAATGAATAATAGTTGTGATTATCAAAAAGCTTATAATTATGTCCAAAATTATCAAAAAAATCACACCGCTCAAGGTTGTTGCTGCACTCCAAGAGTTGGACCAACTGGACCTACGGGACCTCAAGGACCTACTACTGTAGCAATCGGAACAACAACCGCAGGATTACCAGGAAGCACTCCTTCAGTAGTTAATGCCGGAACTAATCAGGATGCCATTTTAAATTTTGTCATTCCAGCAGGTGCAACAGGACCTACCGGAGCTACTGGACCAACAGGAGCTACTGGACCAACTGGACCTACCGGAGCAACTGGACCTCAAGGATTACCAGGTACCACAGGTACAGCTGGAGCTACAGGACCTACCGGGCCTACAGGTACTGCTGGAGCAACTGGGCCTACTGGACCAACAGGTGCAACAGGACCAGCTGGTACAGGAGCAACCGGACCAACAGGACCTACAGGTGCTACGGGGCCAAGCATAACACTGGCAATCGGAACAGTTTCAACTGGAGCACCAGGAAGTACTGCAGCAGCTAGCATTAATTCATTAGGTGGAAATGCCTATGCATTAAACTTAACAATTCCACAAGGACCTACCGGACCAGCCGGAACTGGTGCAACGGGACCAACAGGACCTACTGGTACAACAGGACC
>CALVPL010000099.1 GCA_944351315.1 uncultured Bacilli bacterium
TTTCATCTTTTACATTATTAAAGACTCCAATGATTCGCCATAGTTCATTGTTAAATTTCACATAATTATTTGGATTAGCTCCAATATATCTTAAATTTTTATCACTGGTATCATCAAACTTTAATTCGTCTGTTTCTCCCTTGGCTAATATGGTTTCTGCTGCTGGTGGAATATATTTTTTAAAATGCAAGGTACATTTGGTTCTCGATTTGGTCATATTTACTACTTTAACTGACCAATCATCTGTATTAAATTCTACACTTGCTCCATTATTACAAGTCGTTTTTTCTTGGTCGATGAGATATCCTTCTCCTTTTTGGGGCATATCCTTAGAAATTACTCCATCGACATAGAAGACAAAATATAAGTCTCCCGGATCTCCAACTGTTCCATTAATGATATTAAAATCTTCTTTCACTTCAAATGAGGCAAATGAAGTATAAAAAAATACTCCGGCTACTAAAAGAATGCATGCTACTGTAAAGATGATAATTCCTGTTTTTTTAGGATTTTTTTCTTTGAATTTTTCTAATTTCATATATCATTATCCTCTTCTAACCAAATTATAGCATAAAAAAAGAAGCAAATCTATTTATTTAATACAATCAGGACCAGTTGACATTTCAGTAGGCGAAAAATCATTGGAAAGATCTTCTTCTTGTAACTCAAAAGAATTTAAAAACTCTTTTTTTATTTTATCTATTTTTGTTTCTTCTTTTTGATAACGAAAAATTTGCATACCCTTCACCTATTTATAGAATGTATAATTTTCGAAATTTTATACATAGTAATAACGGTGATAATATGAAAAATGAATATTTTAATCAACGGATTTCTTGCTTAGTAAAAAGTTGCAAATATTTTGATCAAAAAGAGCAACGTTGCAATCTAGGCTGCATCGAAGTTGGAACTTGTGAAAACGTAGCTCGTTGTAACAATTATGAAAAAAGGAATTAGAGATAGTCCTCAAATTCCTTTTTTATTTGATTTGTAACAATTTCTTCATTTAAAACAGCTTCCTTAATCAATTCTTCATATGGAATAAGTTTTTCATACTCTTCACATTTTTCTACATCAGGATGAATGACTGGATGATCTGGCACAAAAATCGTACAACAATCTTCATAAGGCAAGATACTTGTTTCATAAGTGCCAATTTTTTTAGCAAGAGAAATAATTTCCAATTTATCAAAACAAGCTACTGGTCTTATAACTGGTAATGAAACAACTTTATTAATTGCAACCATAGAAGCCAACGTTTGACTAGCTACTTGGCCAATAGATTCGCCGTTAATTAATATTTTACAATGATTTTTATAAGCAACCCTTTCGGCAATTCGATACATCATTCGTCTCATAATCGTAATTAAATATTCATGCGGAATATTTTTATAAATCTCTTCTTGAATTTTGGTAAAAGGAATCACATGAAGTTTAATAGAATTAGAATATTCACTAAGTATTTGAACTAAACTTTCTACTTTATTTTTGGCTTCCACACTCGTATGTGGAGGACTCTCAAAATAAATTGCTTCGATCTTTACTCCTCGTTTCATAGAAAGAAATCCAGCAACAGGACTATCAATTCCTCCAGAAAGCATAAGTAAACCTTTACCTAAAGTACCTACAGGATAACCTCCTAAGCCTTTTTCCTTTTCTGAATAAATATATGCATGATCCTTTCTAATTTCTACATAAAAAGTAATTTCAGGTTCATGAACATCTACCATAGTATTTTCTTTATTTTTTAAAAGAATTCCTCCTAAATGTCTACTTATCTCTGGACTTTTTAAAGGATAGGATTTATCACTTCTTTTAGTTTCTACTTTAAAAGTTTTAAAATCTTTTTCTAAAGCAATTTCCTTTAAAACATTTTCAATATTTTCCATTTTAGTATCTTCTATTTCATATCCTATTTCAATTTCATGAATGCCAAAAGTTTTTTTCAAAGTTTTTAAAACAAAAGAAAAATTTTCTTCAGTAGTTTTTAAAAACATTCTTCCTTTATCAAATTGAATCGTTGCCATATCCTTGGTTTTTTCTTCAATATTCTGTTTTAAAGTTCGAAGAAACATTCCAATATTATCTTTTTTTGTATTTAACTCAGCATATTTAATCATTAGAATTTTTTGCATCCAAATCATCTCTTTTCAAAATTTCTACTTTATTTTAACATAATTATTTATAAAAACAAATAAAGAAATATTTTGGTTTTTAAAAATTCATGTTAAAATTTAAAAAGAAAGGAAAGAATAAAAAGATGAATGAAGAAATAGAAACTTTTTCCATTCAAGAAAAAGATGTGAAAACAAAAAAAGAAATCGCAGCCATTACTTTCAATATTACTGACGAAAACATCAAAAATTTTTATTATTATCCAACAACCAAAACGATTTGCTTATCCTCTTATCTTTTTATGAAAGAACCAAAAACTTTTTATGATATCGTCTCCTCTATTTACCAAAATACAACTAGTAAAACAATTTATATAAATTATGCAGCATTTTTTACAGATTCTTGGGAAAAAATCTTAAACAATCCAAACATTACTACAATTTATTATGAAGTATACGATGCTTCTTTTTTAACAGCCAAAAGATTAGATGAACTAAAAGAAAAAGGGAAAAAAATATATGTTAAAAAATTTACTCCAGATCTTTTTCCAAGACTAAATAAAGACTTTTTCTTAAGTCAAACATTCCATGATCCAGGCTATCCTTATGATACCAAAATCATCACTTTAGATAATCCTGTTTTAAAAGAAGAACTGCCTTACTTAGAAAACACGAAAGAAATTACCATAAGTTATTATCATAAAGAAAATATCAAAATGATTTTAGAATACCTTAAAAAAATTCATTATGAAGGATCAATAATTTTATTAGCAAGTGATACAGGTCAAAACTATTTTTTTGTAAAATCTTATCAAGATAGTTTAAATATTGAAGTAAAAAACGATTATTTAGATAAATCTAGTAAAGAGTATTTAAATACGGTAACTAAAGAAAAATTTTTCCAAACTTCTGAAAATTTAAATGCTCTCATTGAACCCATCAAAAAAAGCAATCTAAGTCCTTTTGAAAAATATATATTCTTATATGATTTAGTAAAAAATTATAAAGTATATAAAGAAAATTATGAGGATGCCAGCGATGCTCGTAGCATCTATAAAATTTTAGATAACGAATATATGGTATGTTCTGGATATGCCAATCTCTTAACGAATCTATGTGAATTAGTAAATATTCCTTGCCAATATATCACGGCCAATTTAGGAATATATCAAAGTTGGGATAATGATGAATTATTCCATAGGTTACAAAATAAATTGCCAGCCAAATCCCAAAAAATTTTACTACGTTTTCGAAAATTTTTTAACTACTTACAAGATGTAACTACAAAATTCAAACTAGTTTCACCAAAAATCAAAAAATCTGGTCATGCGAGATGCTACATTTATTTAAAGGATCCCAAATATCAAATAAATGGTCTATACTACTCAGATCCTACCTGGGAAAGCAATTATGATTTTAATTATACATTCCTGGCTTTCACAGATTCAGAAAACAGTTTATGTAACATGAATTGGTTTTTAGATAGCATGGCTTTATTAGATAGTAAATCCCTAGAAGAATTTTATGAAAAAATAAATTATTTACACCGTGGTCAAACTATCCTAGAAATATTGTCCCCTTTATTAGAAATTCTAAAAAAAATAAATCCTGAACTCTATGCCAATTTACAAACAAAATATTCTCTGGTTTTTAATAATAAAACACTATCATACGGTTATGATCAAGAAATAAATCAACTTATAAATGAATTATATGCATATTTTTCAGAAAAAACAAATCATCCCATTTCTCTTGAAACAACCATTGAAGCTATTTTGAATACCAAAAAATTCGAATATTCTTTTACCGAAGAAGAATTAAAATCCTATCAAGAATATTTACAAAACTATTTACCTAAAAGAAAAAATTTCTTTTTTTACAAAGATGAAGAAACCAAAAAACAAAATTTTCTCTAAAAAAATAGACCGTTCTGGT
>CALVPL010000100.1 GCA_944351315.1 uncultured Bacilli bacterium
AAATAAAAGAAAAAGGAGTTATTGTTACAAATGTAACTTTACACGTTGGCTTAGGTACATTTAGACCAGTTGAAGTAGAAGATGTAACCAAACATCATATGCATAGTGAATTTTATATGATGAGTAAAGAAACTGCTGATATTTTGAATCTTGCAAAAAAAGAACACCGAAGAATTATAGCTGTTGGAACAACTTCAACAAGAACACTTGAAACAATTATGCATAAATATCATACCTTTAAAGAATGTCATGGCAATACAGATATCTTCATTTATCCAGGTTTTGAATTTCAAGCGATCGATTGTTTAATCACCAATTTTCATTTGCCAAAAAGTACATTAGTAATGCTCGTGAGTGCTTTTTCTTCAAAAGAAAAAATTCTTCATGCCTATGAAGAAGCTATAAAAAACGAATATCGTTTCTTTTCATTTGGCGATGCGATGTTCATTAAGAAAGAAGGGAAAATTTAAATGGATATTTCACAATATTTAATGATTTTAATTCCGTATAATGAGAAAGATGAAATTGAAAAACAACAATATACTATTGGTGATCGAGATCATCGTAGTTTTTGTCAAAAAATTATAGAAAAATATAATATGAATCATTCCGGAGGCGAAAGTCATATTGATTATGCAACGACTTTTACTGAAAATCGTTATGTAGCAATTTTTAGTTCAGGAGCAAAAGTTGATGGTAAATTTTTTGCAACTATTTTTTTACCAGAAGAGATGAGTGCGTTTCAAATAGACTTTCTATTGAATACAAAACAATGTTTTAATGAAAAATATCATGAACTAATTAATTTCTTTTCGACTTTAGTTTATACAACTGAAACATTACCATATAATAGTGGATATAAAAATTTTAGAAGTTTAGAAATTGAAGCAATAATTAATCAAAATCCAAATGCTAAAAATGGTCAAATTTTATTATACGAAGAATTGGATAGAAGAAAAAAAGAAATGTTAAAAAGATAACATTTCTTTTAATTTATTTATTTTTTTAAAGTAGAGAGTTTTGTATTTGCACAAGTACGAACTCGACTTCTTTTTATATTCGTTTTTTGTGCGTGAACTTCACTATTAATACCATATAAATTATTTAAATAGATTAAATCACTTTCTGAATACGCAGCTTGTTTTTGAACGATTCCTGTTACTTTATTAATTTTCCATGGTAATGATTTATGAGCTTCATAAAAGAATAAAGCATCATTAGAATGTATAACTCGCACTAATTTTTTTGTAGAATATTGTTTAAAAGATGCTTTCTTTTCATTCGTTAATTTTTGTATATCACTAACTTGAAAAATAATAATATTTTGAAGTTCTGAAGGTAAGAAAAAATTTTGTTTTTTTTTTTTTTTTTGCCAATCATTTTCAATTTTTATAAATACTTGATTTTTACATAGTAAAACCTCTAGAGGTAAAAATTGCTTTTCATTTTCTTTTGTTGTGGTCTCCATAAATATATCATCCTTTCTTTTGGTACGATATTAATATTACTAGTTTTTTTAGAGAAATGCAAGTAAATAGTATTGGAGCCACGTTGTAATTATGTTATAATTTTATTTAAAGGAAGGGTAGTATGGTTACATTTGAATTACAAAAAACAGAAAAAAATACCAAAGCTCGTTTAGGAAAAATTACTTTTAATGGCCAAATGTATGAAACACCTATGTTCATGCCAGTTGGAACTCAAGCTACGGTAAAAACATTAAGTCCAGAAGAAGTTAAAGAAACAAAAGCTGGTATTGTATTAGCAAATACTTATCATTTATGGCTTAGACCTGGTGATGGTGTTGTGAAACTGGCGGGTGGACTCCATAAATTTATGAATTATGATGGTCCAATTCTTACTGACTCAGGCGGATTTCAAGTTTTTTCTTTAGCAAAACCAAAAGATATTACCGAAGAAGGAGTACATTTTAAAAATCAATATAACGGCGATCGTTTACTTTTAACTCCCGAAAAATCTATTCAAATTCAAGAAAATTTGGGAAGCGATATTGTCATGAGTTTTGATGAGTGTATCGGTTATCCAGCAAGTTATGATTATGTAAAACAAAGCGTCGAAAGAACTTTACGTTGGGCAAAAAGAGGAAAAGATGTTTTTAAAGGAAAAGATCAAATTTTATTTGGAATTGTTCAAGGTGGAGAATATGAAGATTTAAGAAAACACTGTGCAGAAGAACTTGTGAAAATGAACTTCGATGGATATTCCATTGGGGGAACAAGTGTTGGCGAAGACAAACCGACACAATATAAAATGGTTTCTTATTCTACAAAATATTTGCCAGAAGATAAAATTCGTTATTTGATGGGAGTAGGAGATCCAATTGATTTAGTAGAAAATGTAATTCGTGGTATTGATATTTTTGACTGCGTATCTCCAACTAGATTAGCTAGACATGGTCATGCCCTAACGAAATACGGTAAAATCAATTTGAAAAATGCCAAATACAAAACCGACTTCACACCCATTAGTGAAGAGTGTGATTGCTATGCTTGTAAACATTATACAAAAGCATACATTAAACATTTAATTCATGCCGAAGAAACCTTTGGAGCCAGATTATTATCTATTCATAACATTCGATATTTAGTTCATTTAATGGAAGAAATAAGAGCCGCAATTAAAGAAGATAGAATACTCGAGTTTCGTGAGCAATTTATAAAGGATTATTATGGACAAGATTCTAAATAACCGCAATAGCATTTTATTTACCATAATTGTTATTCTTCTTTTATTAATTGGACTTACCGTTTATAAAGTCTATGAAGCTCATATGGCTAGAAGTTTTTTGGTTGTCGAAAAAAGAATTATCGAAGCAGCAAAATCTTGTGTTTGGGATGACGTTTGTAATGAAAATGAAATTCTCTTAGGGAAATTAATTGAAGAAGGATACGCTAAAGAGGAAGTAAATCCCAAAACAAAAATGTATTATTCTCACAATTCTTATGTTTTAGTAAATGAAAATCAATATACTTTTTTTGGAGTAACTGAATAATGTAGTAAAAGCTATCTTTTTGTAGGATAGCTTTTTAAATGCTTTATTTTTTTCGATTGATTCCAATCATACTTCCTAAAGTGCTAGATAAAATTAAAACGATATAATAAATAAAACGAGAGATAGAAAATCCAGTTTGATAAAATAACAAATTAATAATTATGAGCAAAAAGATTAAAGAACTTCCAATTTTTAACCCTTCTAAATATCCTTTTGATTCTGCTTTTTTTCCGTATTCAAAACCAATGATTGTAAAAAGTAAAATCATTCCGATCATGGTTATGGTATCTGTACTTTTCGTATACAAAAAATTTGCAAGATTACAGCAAGTTAAAATTGCAGTTAAAATAAGTACAATTAAAAGAAAAATCCCCATTGTTTTTCCATATTTTTTCACTGTTTTCATTAAAATCACCTAATTCATTTTATGAAATGTTTAAAAAAATAGAATGTTTCCCATAATAGAAATAGGTGAAAAATTTATGAGTGAAATTATTACAGTTGTTTTTCGAACTACATTTTTCTATTTTTTTATCGTTTTACTTTATCGCTTAATGGGAAAAAGAGAGATTGGTCAATTAGGAATTATTGATTTAATTGTTTCTATTTTAATTGCTGAATTAGTAGCTATTTCCATTGAGAATATTGATAAAAGTTTATGGCAAACCATTATTCCCTTAACATTGTTAGGCTTATTAGAAATTCTATTAGCTTTTATTAGTATTAAATCAAGAACTTTTAGAACCTTTTTTGGCGGAAAACCTTCTTTGATTATTTGCAATGGTAAAGTGAATTATAAGGAAATGATTCGTCAACGTTATAGCATGGATGATTTACTTTTAAGTATGCGTCAAAAAAGTATTCACGATATTCGAGAAATTGAATATGCATTTTTAGAACCAAATGGAAAATTATCGATTTTTCCATATAGACCTTTTCGAATTCGTTCAAGTTATCCAATGCCCTTAATATTAGATGGAGAAATCAACAAAAAAACTTTAAATTTTATTAAAAAAGATAAAATTTGGTTAAAAGAAGAATTGGCTAAAAAAAATTTGGAAATTCAAAATATCTTTTATGCTTTTTATAAAAATAAAAAAATTTATTTAATTAAAAAGAGCGATGTATAGAAATAAAAAATCTAATTTACTTTTA
>CALVPL010000101.1 GCA_944351315.1 uncultured Bacilli bacterium
AAATTTTTAAAATTTGTGGTAATATATTCATAGAAAGAACTCCTTTATTTTATTATTTCTATAGGTATATTATACCACTGAGTTCTTTCTTTTTTTATGCAATCCGATAAATTTAGACTCCGTCAAACATTCAAATGCTTTGACAATCCAAAAATAATTTGCTAGAATGAATTTGTTGATGAAGATGTTGCCTTACAACCAACGGAGTCAAATCGTTTAAAAGCGTTAATTTTATTAGAGATAGAAAATTCTATGAAGTAGGGTGGTACCACGAGTAAATTCGTCCCTATACATAGAATTTTTTTGTTTAGAGAGGAGAACATATGAAGGAAAATTTAAAACAGAAATATGCTAGATTTTTAGTTGAAGGCTGTTTAGGTTTAACTAAAGAGGATAAATTATTTATTACAGGAAATACTGAAATAAGAAGTTTTGTCGACATCGTAATAGAAGAAGCGAAAAATTTAGGAATTCAAACGATTGAAACTTTCCTAGTAGATTCCCAAGCTCAAAAAGAATTGTATTTGACAAAACCTTATGAAGAAATTATCAAAAGTCCTTTAATCGATAAATCAAAATACAATCAAATGGCAAAAGAAGGATATGCTTTTTTAAGTCTTTCTTCGCCACTTCCCGGCTATTTAAAAGAAGTTGATCCAAAACTCTTAGCAAAAGTTCAAAAATATATAAATGAAACGACAAAAGAATTTAGAGAATATCAAGATAAAGACTTATTAAAATGGAATATCAGTGCCGTTCCAAATCCATACTGGGCAAAAGAAATGCATTTACAAAATGAAGAAGAATTATGGAAACTCATTTTTGAAATATGTTTAATTAATGACCAAGAAGATCCTAAAAAATCATGGAATGAAAAATTGCAAAACCTAAAAAAACGAGCTGAGTATTTAAACAAATTACAAATTGAAAAATTGATTTATAAAAATTCTTTAGGAACCAATTTAGAAATATATTTACCAGAAAATTATTTATTTCAATCGGCAGAAGGCAAAAATATCGTGAATATGCCAACCGAGGAAGTGTTCACATCTCCCAATTATTTAAAAACAAATGGGATTGTTTATTCTTCAAAACCTTTAGAATATCAAGGAAATTTGATTGAAGATTTTTTCTTAGAGTTTCAAGATGGTAAAGTTGTTTCTTATGATGCCCAAAAAGGAAAAGAAATATTAACGGGTATTTTAAAGAGTGATGAAGGATCTTCCTATTTAGGAGAAGTAGCTCTAGTAGATATCTCTTCACCCATTTCAAAAACAAACAAAATATTCTTAAATACGTTAATTGACGAAAATTCATGTTGTCATCTAGCTTTAGGTCAAAGTTTTGGAGAATGTTTAGTAAATGGCTTACAAAAAAATAGAGAAGAGTTAAAAGAGTTAGGATTAAATCAATCCAAAAATCATGTGGATTTCTTTATTGGAACTGAAGATTTACTTATCGAAGCGATTTTAAAAAACGGTGAGAAAAAAATTATTATGGAAAATGGAAATTTTAAGGAGGAAAATTTATGACATTATTTGAAGATTTAAAATGGAGAGGTTTAATTAAAGATATTACTTCTCCAGAATTAGAAAAAAAATTAAATGCGGGGGGAATGACTTTTTATATTGGAACCGATCCAACCGCAGATTCTATGCATATAGGTCATTACTCATCTTTTTTGATCTCTAAAAGACTAGCTAAATATGGCCATCATCCTTTACTATTAATAGGGGGAGCTACTGGAAGAATAGGAGATCCAAAACCTACTACAGAACGCGAGATGAAAACGATTGAAGAAATCGAGGAAAATGCAAAAGGTTTAACAAAACAAGCCGAAAGTATATTTGGTTTTGAAGTGGTAAATAACTGGGATTGGAGTAAAGATATCAATTTTATCGATTTTTTAAGAGATTATGGAAAATTTTTCAATATCAATTATATGTTAGATAAAGATATTATTAGAAGAAGATTAGATACAGGAATCACTTACACAGAATTTTCTTATATGATTATGCAAGCTATGGATTTTTTACATTTATTTGAAGCAAAAAATTGTACTTTACAAGTGGCCGGATCTGACCAATGGGGAAACATTACAGCGGGTGTCGATTTGATTCGCAAAAAAACAGGAAAAGAAGCTTATGGATTTACAATGCCATTAATTTTAGATAAAGATGGCAAAAAATTTGGCAAAAGTGAAGGCAATGCTTTATGGCTTGATAAAAATAAAACAAGTTCTTATGAACTATATCAATATTTAATTAATACAGACGATGAACTTGTTATCGATTATTTAAAAAAACTTACTTTCTTAACAAAAGAAGAAATTGAAAAAATTGAAAAAGAACATAAAGAAAACCTGGAAAAACGTATTGCTCAGCAAGAACTTGCCAAACAAATAATCACTGATTTACACGGTAAAGAAGAATATCTTCATGCCAAAGAGGTTTCTGAATGTCTTTTTACAGGTAAAGTCTCTTCTTTAACAGATAAAGAAATAGAAACCGTATTTAAAGGAGTTCCAACTTTTCCTTATGAAGAAAAAAAACTAATCGATTTACTAGTGGACAATAAAATTGTTTCTTCAAAAAGAGAAGCAAGAGAATTTTTTCAAAATAATGCCATAAGTGTAAATGGTGAATTTGTTACAGATGAAAATTTCTTATTAGATCATTCTCGTACTTATAATATTCTTCGAAGAGGAAAAAAGAAATATTTTGTTTTTAAAAAGAATTAGAGAAAAAACTCTAATTTTTTTTTGAAAAAAAAGGAAATGAAACATTTTTCTTGTATGTATTAGTAGAAGAGATTTTTTTCTTCTTAGAGAGGGGGTGAAAAATGTTTTACTCTTTAAGTAATGATCTTCTTTTTAAACAAATTTTTGGTAC
>CALVPL010000102.1 GCA_944351315.1 uncultured Bacilli bacterium
AATTCCCGCTGGAGCCACCATTTAAGAAATCTAAAAAGCTTTTTGAAAGCTTTTTTTTCGTGTTAAAATGGCGGGGGAAAAGGTGAGAACTTTTATTAAAAGAATTCTTTTGATAAGAGAAAAATACTTGATCTTTTGTATTTTTTATGATAAATAGGAAGTGGTGTATATGATGACATTACAAGAGCTTTATGAATTAGAATTGCAAAACTATCGTAAATTTAAAATAAAAGAAGATCCTGCTTTGTTACTTGCTATGCTTTTATTATCTAAAAGAGAAAAGTTTAGACCAGTAAAAAAGAGTGATGGATTGATTTTTAAACTTTATGAGAGTTTAATTCTTTTGGAAATAAAAAAAGTAGAAAAGGATTTCGAATGGAGTCATGAGGATATTATGAATTATGCTCTTGAAAAGTATGGTTTTTGTAGAGAAAACTATGAAAAAACTCGAATATGGGTGGTATTTTATCCCGGTTTGGAGTGCTTTTTTAGCGAATTGATGTATCCGACTAATCGGACTGCTGAAGAAGTTTTTTTAGAAAAATTTGAGAGAGATTGTTCAGTATTTGGACATAGTTTGGCTTTAATTTTAAAGGAAGGAAAATGAAAATGCAAAAAAGTAAAATAAAAGAATTATTTGAAGATGAGAAAACAATATATATTTTTGATGTGGATGGTGTTTTAGCACCTATTGAATATGGTGTTTACAATCATTATGAGTTAGATGATGAAGCATGGGCAAAAGCTTTAGCTACTAATGATTTTTATACAGATCGTATCCCTTTTAAAACTTTTCAAGACTTTTTAAGTAAACGAAATATTTTAAATGTCTATGTTGCAACTAAGGTTATGAATGAAATAGAAAAAGAGCAAAAAATTCATTATTTGGAAAAGAATTATGGAATTTTACGTGATCATGTTTTTGAAGTGTATAAAAATGAGGATAAATTAGAAGTTTTAAAAAAGATTAAGGAAAAATATTCTGATTTAGATGATAAATATTTTGTTATGATTGATGATACTATTGAGGTATTGAATTATATTATGGAAAATTCAAATTTTTCAACGGTTCATGTTAGCAGTTTTTTGAAATAACAGATTCTGCTTTTTTGTGTGTAAAAAAAATAAAGTTTTTGGACTTTATTTTTCTATATAGAAAGCATAATATTCATCGTAAGTAATTCCTTCTTTTTGCATGGTAGTTGCGGCTTCGACGCCTACATATCTCCAATGCCATGATTCTGGGCTATAACCTGTTATATAAGTTTTTCCTTCAGGATATCTTTCGATAAAACCAAATTCATACGCGTGTTCTTTTAACCATTTATATTCATCGCTTGCTGCAAATTCACTTCCTGATGGGGCTGTTTTGCTTGTCATATCAATAACTAGTCCAGTTTGATGTTCTGAGTGTCCTGGTCTGGCTGCAGTTTCATCTGCTTTTCGTTCGCCTAGGGTAGCTTTTCTGCTGTCGTATATTTCTTTTTGACTGGCATAGTCTCTGTAACTTGAAGTAACCATTAAATAGTATCCTTCATCATGAGCGGCTTGCCACATATCTAAAAATTTGTCATAAGCATAATCAATTAATTGATTTTCTCCTTCTGTACCGTATGCATAGTTTAAAGGAATTGCCACAAGATTTTCGGGTGTATATTCTTCATTTAAAGCATAAAATTTGTTGACAATCATTTGTTCTTTTAAAGTAATGTCTGTAGCATATTCTTCTTCATACCATTTATGATCGGCATTAACATTTACAATCGCGACGACGTCGGTCATATTTTCTTCTTCTTCCTCTTCAATATAAGCTAAATATCGATCGAGATTTTTGACTAAAAAGTATTTTTCTTTAACTAAAGAGGTTATTTGATCATTTTTATCTTGTTCTAAGAGTTTTGTGATTGTTTCCTCTGGTAATTTTTCTAATAGGATTTTGATATCTTCTAAATTATATCCTTTTGAAACTAATTTGTATTCGTTTGTTTGTTTATATTTGAAATCGTTATAGAAATTTATTCCTAAAATAATTCCAACAATTATAATTATGATTCCAGCTAAAAAATAATAAACTTGTTTTTTTAACTTTCTTTTCTTTTTTTTGTGTGTCATACTTCACTTCCTATCTTTCTAAAAATATTATAACACGAATTTATTTTTCTTGCGTTTTTTTCTTAAATGTTGTATTCTTTTGTTAAGAGTAAAGAAAGTAGGGTAGATGTGAATGAATGAAAGTAAAGAGGTTTTAAAATACTGTCCTAATTTTCATAAAATTGTAAATTTTGATTATTTAAAAGACGATAAAATCACGGCTAAATTGATTCGTGTTTATAAAGATTATATTTTTAGTGTAAATATTAACAGCACTGAAGCTATTCAAGAAGTTAAGGAATTTGATTATGTTTTAAATCGATATATTGATGATTATGAATTTCGTAAGGAATTAAAAAAGGAAATTGTTCAAGTAAAAATAAAAAAGAGTTGTACAGATATTTTGAAAGCAATTGTTGAAAGTATTATTCATATATTTGATAAATATGTTGAAAGTACTACGAGAAAAATTACAATTGCTCGTTGGATTTAAAAGGACTTGTCGAAAGTCTTTTTATTTGTTATAATTTTATGTAGTTTGGAGGTTGGGAGTTTGAAAACTTATAAGAAGAATTTACCAGACGGTGTTAAAAAGATTTTTGCTTTAGACCGTGGTGTAAAGGTAAGAGTATTAAATAAAAAATATTATGGTAAGAAAAAAAGTTCAAAATAATTGTTGAACTTTTTTTATTGACAGCTACCACCTTTTTGTTGAAAGTAGTTTTCTATTTCTATGGCATTTTGATCTATGTCATTTGA
This sequence comes from uncultured Bacilli bacterium, assembly GCA_944351315.1. GTDB lineage: Bacteria > Bacillota_I > Bacilli_A > RF39 > UBA660 > Ventrenecus. Next base: position 2,851 of record CALVPL010000102.1, read on the forward strand.
GCTTAAAAATTTTTCGATATCGTTGATCATTTCTTCATTGCAACTCGGACAATCTATTTTTTGACTATTTTCTAGTGTAATTTCATAGGCATGATCATTTAAAGTACAGTTCATTGTTTGAGCTATGTTTGTAACGTTTGTTTTAATATTGGAAAAACAAACGACGGCAATTATCATAAAAATGAAGTAGAGAATGAATAAAACTCCAATCACTTTTAATATAGTTAGAATAATACCTGCTAGTTTTTCTACATTGCTTACTTTTGTTGTTAGAATTTCTTTTTTATTTATTCCAACTAATTCATCTAAGCTTATTTGATAAAAATTGGCGATTTCTTTTGCTTGCAGTAAATCAGGAGTGGTTTGATTAAGCTCCCAATTAGATACGGTTTGTCTAGATACGCCTAATTTTTCAGCCAATTGTTCTTGACTATAATGTTTGTTTTTACGAAGTTCGTAAAGTTTTTTTCCTAAATCCATAAATTTCCTTCTTTCTTGATTTATCATAGCTTAGTTTTAGGAGAATTACTACCAAAATTGTTTGACAAATGCGTTAAAAAAATTGGCATTAGCTTATGCGATAATGGCCAATTATTTTTTGTTTGCTTAAAATGTTTTCTTCATAGCGAATTTGAAAGGGGTTGGCATGATGAAGAACATAGGGAATACCTTTTTTGGTACGATGATCTGAAATAATTCCAATGTGTTTTTCAAAAACGACTATGTCGCCACCTTGCCATTCTTCAATTTTATTTATATCGGTTGTTAATGAAATTGCATTTCTGGAAAAGTAAGTATTTAAATTTAAAACTCGTCGAAAGTCAATATTTTTGTCAATTGTTTCTATGTTATATATTTCTCGGTTTGCTAGGGCATCTTCGTTTAAAAGATTTTGAATATCGTATCCGGCATTTAGAAGAGCGAATGCTACGACATCTGTACAAACTCCATATTCATCATTAGGATAGCCGCTCGCATAGTATTTGCTTTTATATTTGGGTTTGATTTTTAAATATTCTTTTGTGTTATTTAAAATATCTGTTTGATCATCCAAGCCATCTTGATCTTGATCTATTTTACTCATATAAGTTTGAATTTGAAAATCTTTATTGGTATAAAGTGTTGGAAAGAAAAGATTTTTAATAAATAAAGTTATTATCAGTGCAATACTTATGATGATGACTATGATAAATGTTTTTCTTTTTTTCATAAAGTCCTCATTTCTATTTTTAGTATAGAATACTTTTTTTTAAAAGTAAATGTTTTTATAGTATAATGAAGAAGAGGTTAAAATATGAAAAGAATTTGTGCTAGAGTGATTTTAATTGAAGGTGAGTATATTTATTTGATGTATCGTCATAAGTTTTTGAATCAAAAATGGATTACTTTTTATACTTATCCTGGTGGTGGACAAGAAGCTGATGAATCTTTAGAACAGACGGCTGTTCGGGAGGTTAAAGAGGAATTTTGTGTTGATATAAAGCTTGATGGGTTATTAAAGAAGGTGGAATATGAAGAGAATATTACTTATTATTATAAGGGAACGATTTTAAGTGGAATTCCAAAATTAGGTGGAGAAGAGGCTGAACGTTCTTGTAAAACGAATTATTATGAAGTTCGAAAAATTCCATTAAGTGAGGTTAAAAATATTGATTTATATCATAAAGAATTGATTGAAATGGCTAAAAAATGTTAAAAAAAGAGGGTTAATTTAAGTTAGGATATCCCGTTTGGATATCCCGAATTATTTAATTAATAAGCAACAAAGTGAAACTTTGTTGGCTAAAAAATTGTAATGATATGAAATAAAAAATCAAGAGTCAAAATGAAC
>CALVPL010000103.1 GCA_944351315.1 uncultured Bacilli bacterium
TAAGTCAATAATTTATTAAGAGACATTTTCACTAATTATTAGCGAATTTACTATAATATAAAACAGAGACATTTTCACTAATTATTGTTTACTAAAAATAGAGACATTTTTAGTAATTATTCACAAATTTATGTTTTTTCTCCGTAGAAATCTAGCTTTTTTTATTCATGTGAATAACTATCCACTTTTTTTAGTAGAATTTTTTCCTTATTTTAAAGGAATTTCTTCTTAGTTATTCACCTATTCACATCCTGTGGATAACTTTTTTCGACATTATCCACTAATGCACAATTTAGTTTTTTTGCTAATGTTAATAATGTGGATAACTGCTTTTTTTCTTGTGATTTAGGCCTATTATTCTGTTGATAAGTTGTGGATAGTATGTTAATATACATTTTGGACTTTCAAAAAGATTAAAAAAAGTGTAGAATATTGTTGACAAGTTTTAAAGCGGGGTGGTTTCATGGGTGAAAAAGATCTTTGGCAATCTGTATTAAACGAGATATATCCAGAAGTAAACTCGGCTTCTTTTCATGCTTGGTTTAATGATTTAAAGCTTATAAAAATTCAGAATAATAAAGTGTTTATTCAAGTACCTATGGAAATCCATAAACGTATTCTAACAACAAATTATTATAATTTAATTGATGATGCTTTTTATAAAATTACAAATCATAATTATGAATTTGAATTTTTACTAAAAGAAGAAATTGAAGCTTCATTGGGTGAAATAGAACAAAATGTGGATAATGTGGATAACTTATCTAATGCGGTAGTAAAAGAAGAGAAACCCATTGTAAGAGAAGAGAAGGAATGGGAATCGAACCTAATTAAAGAATTGAATTTTGATAATTATATCGTAGGCGATTCTAATCGACTGGCTAAAACAGCTGGAATGATCGTTGCTGAACAGCCTGGAAAAGTGCATAATCCTTTATTTATATACGGGAAGAGTGGACTAGGTAAAACCCATTTGATGCACGCGATCGGAAACTATATTGTTGAACATTCCAAAAAGAAAGTTTTATACACAACTAGTGAAATGTTTAAAGATGATTATATCAACATTATCAACAATGAAAATAAGGGAAATAACATTCAAGTTGCGGCCGATTTTAAAAAGAAATACCGTGAAGTAGACGTTTTAATTATTGACGATATTCAATATCTTGTGGGTGCTGAAAAGACACAGCAAGAATTTTTCCACACTTTTAATGCTTTACATCAGGCAAATAAACAGATTATAATAAGTTCAGATCGAAGTCCAGATGATTTAAAGCTTTTAGAAGAACGACTTAGAAGCCGTTTTATGTGGGGATTACCTGTAGATATTTATCCACCAGATTTTGAACTACGATGTAAAATTTTAAGGGCTAAGATTAAAAATATGTCTATCTCAACCAAAATTGAAGACAGTGTCATCGAATATATTGCTAATAATTGTCAAAATGATGTTCGTTTTTTAGAAGGAGCATTGAACCGACTTATGGCTTATACGGCGATGATTGTACCGGAAAGAGTAGATTTAAATTTTGCTATTGAAGCTTTAGCAGATTTTGTAAATCACAATATATATACACGAAGTAGTATTGAAGGGATTCAAAAAGCGGTTGCAGATTACTATAAAATCACCATTGATGATTTAAAAGGAAAGAAGAGAAGTGCGAATATTGCATATCCAAGGCAAATTGCTATGTATTTATCGCGAACTTTAACGGAAGAAAACTTAAATAGAATCGGATTAGAGTTTGGTGGACGAGATCATTCAACAGTTATCCACGCTTGTGATAAAATTACTAGTGATTTAAAGACCAATAAAGCTTTAGAACAACAACTAAAAGAGATTCAAAATAAAATGTAATGTGCATAAGTTTTAAAAATGTTCATAGTTATCCACGATAAAATTCGACATTTTTTCTATTATTTAAGGGCTTTTTAAAAGTTATCCACATTATCCACAGTATTAATAATATGAATATATAAATATAAAATAAGAAAGAGGGAAAAATCATGAAATTTACAATTGATAAAAACATATTGTTAGAAAATTTAAATAATGTAATTCGAGGAATATCTACTAAAAATGTAATTCCAGTATTAAATGGTATCAAATTTGAATTAAAAGAAGAGGGGTTAACCTTAACTGCTAGTGATAGTGAGCTTACTATTGAATCTTTTATTGAAAGTAAGTTTATTCGTAATATTGAAAGTACAGGTACTATTATTATAAGTAGTAAATATATTTTAGATATTATTCGTAAAATGCCTAGTGATGTTATTAATTTTGAAATGATGGATAGTTTAAAAATTAAAATTTATTCTGATTTCAATCAATACAATCTAAATTGTTTAGATCCAAGTGAATATCCTAGTATTAAGTTGATAAGTCATAAAGATCCTATTACTATAAAGGCGAATGTTTTGAAAGAATTAATTAATCAAACATCTTTTGCTATTTCAACTCAAGAATTAAGACCAATTTTAACTGGTTTAAATATGAAAATTAATGGAGATCTTTTTGAAGTTATTGCTACAGATTCTTATCGTTTAGCTAAGAAAAATATTAAATTAGATGTTCCTGTTGAAACAGATGTGAATATTGTTATTCCAGGTAAAAATATTACAGAATTAGAACATATCTTGGTGGATGATGAAGATGTGTATATGAATGTATTTAATAACCGAGTATTGTTTCAATATAAAAACATTAAATTTCAAACAAATATTTTATCTGGAAGTTACCCAAATACTTCAAATTTAATCCCAACTGAGTTTGAAATACTTGTTCAAACTAAGAAAAGCGAATTTATGGGAGCTGTAGATCGTGCGGCTTTATTAACTCAAGGAAAAGATAAAAATATTATTAAAATGAAGATTGAAAATAAAGAAATGATCATTAATTCTTATGCATCTGAAATAGGTAAAACAGAAGAGAGAGTAGTTATTGATACAGATGAAAAATCTAATATAGATATTTCTTTTAGTGCTCGTTATATGATGGATGCATTAAAAACTATTAAAGATGAAGACATTTTAATTCTTTTAAATAATGATGTTAAACCTATTGTTATTAAATCTCTAACAGATGAAAGTTTAATTCAATTAATATTACCAATCAAAACTTATTAAAATAACTCTCAAATGGCAGCTTTTTTCTTGTTATAGAAAGAATCTTATTTTATTCTTTATGTAGAGAAAGAGTGTGGTTTATATGAATAAGTCTTCGGATACCAAAGAAGTAGTTGAAACTTCAAAAGAAAAAGAAAATGAGATTGAAGTTAAAAGTTTAACAAGTATTTGCTTGCGTTATTTTATTCATTTTGTGATTTTAGATCTTTTAGTTTTGGTGCTTTTTTCTTTTCTACTTGTGCCTGTATTATCAGCGATTTTACAGCCGTTTTTAACTTTATTAAAAGATAATAATCTTCTTTTTTTCGTTGTTATTTGCTTGATAAATTTTGGAATTTATTTCTGTTTTTATTATTTTCTTACAAAATTATGTTTAAAAGATACGTTTATAAAGGGAAGAAGGTTAGAAAAAGATCAATCTCAAAAATTTCTTATTTTCATACTCGTTGTTATTCCAGTGTTGATTTTTATCCAGGGGCTTATTAGTGGAAATTCTTCAGAGGGTATGGGGTATACAACTTTAGAATTTATTCCTTCCTTGCTTATGGCAGCGGCTAGTTCTTTTGCTGCATGGGTAAATCGAAAAAGAATTAAAGTTTCTGATTAATTCTTTTTTTTTCGACATTTTTTGTTTCTTTATTGTGGTAATCTAGATGCAATTTTTACATGAGTGGGGGAAATTTTATGCAAAAAGAATATGAAATAAATGAAGAAACATTAGCAATAATTGCTGTGGATAAGCACTATTCTGAGGTTTATGAATTAAATGATCATTATGTTATTGAAAAGGGTTCTAACAAAATTATGGAAGATAGCTGTCGTTATTTTGGAAGTTCTTTAGAAGGTAGAAGAAAAGGGACTGAATATATGATAGGCGTAAATTATAAAGCACCTATTATTGTTGAAGAAACAAAGGAAATAATTTTTTTTCCCACTTCAACTTCAAGAGAAAATTGTAATTGGATTGGTTTAAAACATATTAAATCCTATTATCGAGAAGGTGATATTCTCTTTATTGAGTTTCAAAATGATGTCAAAATACCTTTAAGTGTTTCCTATGGGATAATAGATAATCAAGTTTTGCGGGCAACTCGGTTAGAAAGTGCATTACGAGGACGAAAAATAGCAAAAAAATCTATTAAATAAGTCTTTTTTGTGTTATAATTACTTTAGGTATAGGAGTATTAGTATACCTATATTTTTTCTATAAATAAAAATTAAGGGGTAAAAATATGAAAGTAGAGTTTTTACAATTGTATAATTTTCGAAATTATAATCAATTAACTATTTCTTTTCATTCACACCTTAATCTTATTTATGGAAAGAATGGTTCAGGAAAAACAAATTTAGTAGAAGCTATCTATGTTCTTGGTTTGACAAGAAGTTTTCGCTTAGTAGGGGATAAAACTCTTATTAAAGATGATACTTCTATGTGTAAAATAATGGGACGAATTGTGGATAAGTACTCTACAGATTATCAAATTTTACTAAATAAAGAAGGGAAAAAGGTTCAAATTAATCATGATAAAGTCGCTAAGATTTCAGATTATATTTCCAAAATTCCGATCGTTTTGTTTCATCCTGATGATTTAAGGTTTATTAAAGATACTCCAAGTACCCGGCGAAAAAATGTAAATATTTCTATTTCTGAATTGGATCTTAGTTATTTGCGATACTTAAATGATTATAACAAATTGTTGAAACAACGTAATTCTTATTTAAAACAGATGATCGTGAATGGAAATACTTCAAGTAATTATTTAGATGTTTTAACGGATAAACTCATTGATTATGGTATGAATATTCATTTAAAAAGAAAAGAATTTTTGGACTTAATCAATGAATATATTGGCTGTTTTTATGAAAAAATTACAGGTGTTTCTGGTTTAAAATTGAAATATATTTCTTCTTATAATGATTTAAGTAAAGAAAAATTAAAGGATCTGTATTCTAAAATGCTTGTTAAAGATATAAATTTTGGCAAAACTCATGTTGGAATTCATATGGATGATTTGAAATTTTCTTTAAATGATCAAGATTTAAAGGATTATGGTAGTGAAGGACAACAAAAAAATGCGATTATTGCTTATAAATTTAGCGAATTAGAAATATTTAAAAAAATGAAAGGAAATTATCCTATTTTAATACTTGATGATTTGTTTAGTGAATTAGATTTGGAAAAAGTTCAAAATATTTTGAAATTATTGAAAGAAGAGGTACAAACATTTATTACTACTACTGACGTTACAAAATTTTCTTTTTTAGAGTCTTTTTCTTATAAACAAATTCATATTCAAAATGGAAAAGTAGTGGAGGAGAGTGAACATGAAAGAAGAAAATAACGGCAACTATGGCGATAGTGCTATTCAAGTCTTAGAAGGATTAGAAGCTGTTCGTAAACGTCCTGGAATGTATATTGGAAATACGAATGAAGCAGGTCTTCATCATTTAGTTTGGGAAATTGTCGATAATGCTGTGGATGAAGCTTTAGCTGGATATTGTGATGATATTGAAGTAGAAATTGAAAAAGGTAATGTCATTACTGTTAAAGATGATGGACGTGGTATGCCGACTGGAATGAATGCTAAAACAGGACTTTCGACGATTGAAACGATATTTACTGTGTTACATGCTGGTGGAAAATTCGGCGGTGGCGGATATAAAGTTTCCGGTGGTCTTCATGGTGTTGGTGCCAGTGTTGTTAATGCTTTATCTGATTGGTTAGAGGTAAGAGTATATCGTGATGGAAAGGTATATTTTCAACGTTTTGAAAATGGAGGACATCCTGTAGAATCTTTAAAAGTTATTGATTCATGTAGTGAAGATCGAACAGGAACGACTGTTACTTTTCATGCTGATCCAACAATGTTTGAAACAACTGTTTATAACTGGGATATTTTGTATAAACGTTTACAAGAAATGGCTTTTTTAAATAAAGGAATTAGAATTACTTTAATTGACCATAGAGAAGATGAACGAAAAGAAATTTTCCATTATAATGGCGGTATTATTGAATATGTTCAAATGTTAAATAAAAATAAACAACCTTTATTTGATGATGTAGTTTATGTAGAGGGTAGAGAAAACGATGTTTTAATCGAAGTAGCTATGCAATATAATGATAGTTATAATGCAGCTATTTATTCTTTTACAAATAATATTCATACAACTGAAGGTGGAACACATGAAGATGGAGCAAAACAAGCTTTAACAAGAGTTATCAATAATTATGCAAAACAAAATAAACTTTTAAAAGATAATGATGATAGTTTGACTGGAGAAGATGTTCGAGAAGGAATTGTTATGATTGTTTCTTGTAAACATCCAAATCCTCAATTTGAAGGCCAAACAAAAACAAAACTTGGTAATAGTGAAGTAAAAAAGATTGCTAGTGATGTTTTTGGCAATGGATTAGAACGTTTTTTAATGGAAAATCCGGATGCTGCTAGAGCTATCATTGAAAAATGTATGACAGCTTCAAGAGCTAGACTTGCTGCTAAAAAAGCAAGGGAGTTAACTAGAAGAAAAGGCGATTTAGACATTACAAATTTTTATGGAAAATTGTCTGATTGTAAAAGTAAAGATCCTTCAGAATGCGAGATTTTCTTAGTCGAGGGTGATAGTGCGGGTGGTTCTGCTAAAAAGGGTAGAAATAGTATGACTCAAGCTATTTTGCCTCTTCGTGGTAAAATTTTAAATGTTGAAAAGGCTCGTTTAGATCGTGCTTTATCTAATGAAGAAATTCGAACCATTATTACAGCTTTTGGAACAGGTATTGGTGATGAATTTGATTTATCTAAGTTAAGATATAATAAAATTATTATTATGACCGATGCCGATGTGGATGGTTCTCATATTCGAGTTTTATTATTAACCTTGTTTTATCGCTTTTTTAAGCCTATTGTAGAGGCTGGTCATGTGTATGCGGCTCAGCCACCATTATTTAGTATTAAACATGGTAAAACGATAAAATACGTATTAACTGAAGAAGAAAAAAATGAATATATTGCTAGTTTGCCACCAACTACAAAATATGAAATCGGAAGAATGAAGGGGTTAGGTGAGATGAACGCCGACGAGTTATTTGAAACAACTATGGATATTGAAAAACGTACTTTAAGACAAATAACGGTAGATGATACAATTGCTGCAGATGAAATTTTTTCAACACTTATGGGTGAAGAGGTTGAGCCAAGACGTAAGTTTATTGAAGAAAATGCTCAATATGCAGATTTGGATATTTAGGAGGTAAACTATGGATCGTTTAGAAAAAAATAATATTGTTACAGAAGTTAGTAAGTCTTTTGTTGATTATTCTGTAAGTGTTATAACCTCACGTGCTTTACCAGATTTACGAGATGGTTTAAAGCCTGTTCATCGAAGAATTTTATATTCTATGTATCAATCTGGCTATACTTATGATAAACAACATAAAAAATGTGCACGTATAGTTGGAGATGTTATGGGTAAATTTCATCCGCATGGTGATTCTTCTATTTATGATGCATTAGTGCGGATGGCTCAAGATTTTAGTTATAGATATCCTCTTATTGATGGACATGGAAATTTCGGTAATATGGACGGTGATGGTGCTGCAGCAATGCGTTATACTGAGTCTAGATTAGCAAAAATTTCTGCTGAGTTATTAAGAGATATTAATAAAAATACAGTGGATATGACTCCAAATTTTGATGAATTAGAAGAAGAACCAGTTGTTTTACCGAGTAGATTTCCTAATATTTTAGTAAATGGTACTATGGGAATTGCTGTAGGTATGGCAACGAATATTCCTCCTCATAATTTAGGAGAAGTTATTGATGGATGTGTTGCGTATATTGATAATCCAGATATTGATACAATGGGTTTAATGCAATATATCAAAGGACCTGATTTTCCGACTGGAGCCACGATTTTAGGTAATAGTGGTATTAAAAAAGCTTATGAAACAGGTCGAGGAACGATTACTATTCGTAGTAAAGCGAATATTGAAGAGAAAAATGGTCGTTTTCAAATCGTTTTTGAAGAAGTTCCATATGGTGTAAATACTTTAGAATTAAAAAATAAAGTAGCTGAACTTGTTCATAATAAAGTGATAGATGGGATTGCTGACTATCATTCGGATTTAAAAGACGGGATTAAGATTACAATCACTTTAAAGAGAGATGCGAATCCACAAGTTGTTTTAAATAATTTATATAAACATACATCTTTCCAAATTTCTTATGGAATTATTTTGTTGATGATTGATCAAGGAGTTCCTAAAACATTAGGATTGAAAGATATTATTAGCAAATATATTGATTTCCAACGAGAAGTAATTGTTAGAAGAACGCGTTTTGATCTTGAAAAAGCTGAAGCTCGTGTTCATATTTTGGAAGGTTTAAAGATTGCTTTAGATCATATTGATGAAGTAATTAAAATTATTCGTGGTAGTAGAACAGATGTTCAAGCTAAAGAAACTTTAATGAGTCGTTTTGGACTTTCAGAAATTCAAAGTGATGCGATCTTAGAAATGAGATTACGTCGTTTGACTGGCTTAGAAAAAGATAAAATTGAAGCAGAATTAGCTGAATTGTTGAAGAAAATTGAAGAATATAAAGCAATTTTAGCTAGTGATGAAAA